>NZ_RWIL01000075.1:0-44268 GCF_009764635.1 Pseudomonas sp. PB103
ATCTTTTGATCTTGAAAACCAAAATCAAAAGATCGCAGCCTGCGGCAGCCCCTACAGGGAATCTCTGGTTATTCGAAGAGGGCGTCGAGGGCCTGTTCGAGGCGCGTTACGGCGATGATCTGCAAGCCCGGCGGGGATTCCTTTGGCGCATTGCCCTTGGGCACGATCGCGCGCTTGAAGCCATGCTTCGCGGCTTCCTTCAGGCGCTCCTGGCCACTGGGTACAGGACGCACTTCGCCAGACAGGCCGACTTCACCGAACACCAGCAGATCATGCGGCAATGGCCGGTTGCGCAAGCTCGACATGACCGCCGCCATCAGCGCCAGGTCTGATGCCGTTTCCAACACCTTCACCCCACCGACCACGTTGAGAAACACGTCCTGATCGTGTGTCGGAATTCCACCGTGGCGATGCAAAACCGCGAGCAACATCGCCAAACGGTTCTGATCCAGCCCCAACGTCACCCGTCGCGGGTTGGCCAGATGACTGTCATCGACCAGCGCCTGCACTTCCACCAGCATCGGTCGCGTGCCTTCCCACGTCGCCATTACCACACTGCCCGGGACTTCTTCCTGCGCGCGCGTGAGAAAAATCGCCGAAGGGTTGGAGACTTCTTTCAAACCCTTGTCGGTCATGCCGAACACGCCCAGTTCGTTGACCGCGCCGAAACGGTTTTTCACCGCGCGCAGCAAACGCAGACGTCCATCGGATTCGCCTTCGAAATACAGCACGGTGTCGACCATGTGTTCGAGCACGCGAGGGCCGGCCAGTGCGCCTTCCTTGGTCACGTGGCCGACGAGGAAAATCGCCGTACCGCTCTGCTTGGCGTAACGCACCAGCAGCGCTGCACTCTCACGTACCTGAGAGACGCCGCCGGGTGCCGATTGCAACTGTTCGGTGAAGATCGTCTGAATCGAATCGATCACCATCACCTTGGGCTTTTCCTGGCGGGCGGTGGCGATGATGGTTTCGATACAGGTTTCGGTCATTACCCGCAGTTGATCCTGCGGCAAGCCGAGACGGCGGGCGCGCATGGCCACTTGCTGCTGGGATTCTTCGCCGGTGACGTAGAGGGCCGGCATGCTCTTGGCGAGGTTGCACAGGGTCTGCAACAGAATCGTCGATTTACCGATGCCCGGATCACCGCCGATCAACACCACCGAACCGTCGACGAGACCGCCGCCGAGCACGCGATCCAGTTCACTGGAGGCCGTGGAAA
Organism: Pseudomonas sp. PB103; assembly: GCF_009764635.1. Taxonomy (NCBI): domain Bacteria; kingdom Pseudomonadati; phylum Pseudomonadota; class Gammaproteobacteria; order Pseudomonadales; family Pseudomonadaceae; genus Pseudomonas; species Pseudomonas sp. PB103. The sequence continues at coordinate 1,220 of NZ_RWIL01000075.1, forward strand.
AACGCGGAATTTCTTCGACACTGACTTCGGCCAGGGTTTTGATCTGTGCCTGCTGGCCGGTCCAGCCGGTGCGACCGGACGGCGCCGTGGCACCGCCACTTTCGATCATGGTTTCGGTCAGGGTGTTCCAGGCACCACATTCCCCACACTGCCCGGCCCACTTGGGAAAGGTTGCGCCGCACTCGGTGCAGCCGTACATGCGCTTGGCCTTGGCCATCAGAACCCCCGGGGCAAAACCGCGATGATAACGCAGACGCCACTCGTCAGCGCGGCGCAGCCGTGCGGATTTCGCCGCTGGCCAGACGCGCGGCGCTGTTGCCCAACGGGTCTTCGGCATTCAGGTCGGCGCCCTTGGCTTTCAAGGCATCGAGCAGTTCCAGGCGCTTGAACAGCCCGGCGTACATCGCCGCCGTCTGCCCGGCACCGTTGCGCTGATCAGGGCTGCAATCGGTGGCCATCAAGCGCCGGGCAATCTGCAACTCACCTTTGAAAATGGCACCCATCAGCGCCGTATTGCCGCGCTGATCCTGGGCACAAGCATCGGCACCCGCGGCGAGCAAGCGCTCCACTGCCTGCGCCTGACCGTGATAGGCCGCCAGAATCAATGCGGTGTAGCCTTTGTCGTCACGAGTATCGAGGGCGTATCCGGACTCGATGAACGTGTCGAGCATCGGTACATCACCGCGTCGGGCCGCGTCGAAATAGTAGTCCTGCAGTTGGGCCTTGATCGCGACCGGATCCTGCTGCTCAAGCGGCGCCGCGAACACACCGGGCGACAACAGGCTGAACAGTAAAAAAAGATAAACACGCATGGGCTATGTCCTTTCGCAGAAGCGGGGCCTGCCTCAGGCCCCGCCGGTACTACATGGCTATCAGTCGACCAGTTTGGCGGCCAGGGCCTTGACCCGGCTAAGGTCACCCTTGGCCACTTTCGTCACGCCGGTGCCGTATTCCGGATCGGCCTTATAAAGGAAGGACAGGATGATGTGCTTGCTCTCGTCATCGGTGGTAGCCAGCGAGCCGCCAAAGCTCTCAATCAGATCGCGGCGTTCCTGTTTGCTGAACGAGCGATACAGATCACCGGCCTGCTTGAAATTCTGCTCTCGAGTAATTTTCGCTTGCTGAGTATTTCCAGCCAGGGCTGATTGGCTGTAACGCGCAGTTTGCGTTTCTTCACGCGGTTGCAGTCGGCTCGGCTGATAGTTCACCCCGGAGTTACTCGCGCCGACGTTCATGGCACCGTCCTGATTACCGTTATTGACGGCAACCTTCGGTGCGTTGATTGGCAATTGCAGGGCATTGGCGCCGAGGCGATACATTTGCGTATCGGCGTAGGAGAACACGCGACCTTGCAGCAAACGATCTTCGGAAGGCTCGATTCCGGGCACGACATTGGCCGGTGCCATGGCCACTTGCTCGGTCTCCTGGAACACGTTCGCAGGATTGCGATTGAGCACCATTTGTCCAACTTTTCGCTCAGCAACACCCGGCCAGATCTTGGTGGCGTCCAATGGATCGAAATCAAACTTGGACAAATCCTGCGGATTCAGTACCTGGACGTACAAGCCCCACTTGGGGAAATTACCTTTATTGATATTCGTCACCAAGTCATTGGTCATATGGCTGTAGTCCTGACCTTGAACTTTCGCGACCTCTTTGGGCGACAGGTTTTTTATACCCTGCAAACTCTTCCAGTGAAACTTGACGTAGTGCACTTCGCCTTTACCATTGACCAACTTGTAGGCGTGCACACCATTACCGTCCATTTCACGATAACTGGCGGGCGTACCGGAGTTGGAATACAACTCGGTTAATGTCCGGGTGGCTTCCGGTACATGCGAGAAGAAATCAAAACGACGCGAATCATCATCGAGGTTAGTTCGCGGATCGGGTTTGAAGGCATGGACCATGTCGGGAAACTTGATCGCATCTCGAATAAAGAACGTCGGAAAGTTATTGCCGACCAAGTCCCAATTGCCGTCAGCGGTGTAGAACTTGGTGGCGAAACCACGCGGATCACGCAGGGTTTCCGGCGAATGGTTGCCGTGGACCACCGCCGAGAAGCGCACGAACACCGGGGTGCTCTGGCCGGCAGCAAATACCTTGGCCTTGCTCAGGTCACTGAGGTCATTGGTCACGGTGAACGTGCCATGGGCACCGGTACCGCGGGCGTGCACCACGCGCTCGGGAATGCGCTCACGGTCGAAGCGCTGCAACTTCTGAATCAGTTGCACGTCCTGCAACAGCACCGGGCCGTTGGCGCCGGCCGTTTGCGAGTTCTGGTTGTCACCAACCGTTGCGCCGTTATCGCGGGTCAGCGGCGCGGCGTTGACGGAAAAGCTCAGGAGGCTGGCGGTGAGTACGCCAAGGGTGCGGCGATGGGGAAAAGCCCCTAAGCCAAGTGATGAAGTCATATCAGGATCCTCTGGTTGTTTTGGGCGCATCCAGATGCGCCAACCAGAGGCTAGAGGTCCTGCACCGAGAACATAAATAGAATCTTCCCACCCGGGCGATGGAAAAAAATGGCTTCCTGTTCAGCGGGTTAAGGCGTATTTCGCGCGCGATTAGTGGCACTTTGCAAACTAATCGTCGATTCTTGTGTCGGTAAAAACGGGCATTGTAAGAAGGTGTTTCGCGCAGGACGCGTTTTGCTGATTTACACTGCGTACACCAAACTCATCTGTAACAAGGAAATAACCTATGGGCGTGCTAAGTGAGTTCAAGGCCTTCGCGGTCAAAGGCAATGTGGTCGACATGGCCGTCGGTATCATCATCGGTGCGGCCTTCGGCAAGATTGTTTCGTCGTTTGTCGGTGACGTCATCATGCCGCCGATCGGCCTGTTGATCGGTGGGGTGGACTTCAGTGACCTTGCCGTCACGCTCAAGGCCGCCGAAGGCTCGGCGCCTGCGGTGGTGCTGGCCTATGGCAAATTCCTCCAGACTATTCTGGACTTCGTGATCGTCGCTTTCGCCATCTTCATGGGCGTCAAAGCCATCAACCGCCTCAAGCGCGAAGAGGCCGTGGCCCCTAGCCTGCCACCGGTTCCGACTAAAGAAGAAGAGCTGCTGGGCGAGATCCGCGACCTGCTCAAGGCGCAGAACAACCGGCCGCAATAAACCGGCCAGTACAAAAAACGGCGCCCTGGTGGCGCCGTTTTTTTTACCAGTAGTTTTCCACGGCGACCTGGCCGGGCCGGCGGGTCAGGCTCAGGCTCATGTGCCGTTGTTTGAGCAACGCGCGAGTGTCGTCGATCATCTGCGGATTGCCGCACAACATGACCCGCGAATGCTCCGCCGACAGCTCCACGCCTGCCGCGCGCTCCAGCTCGCCATTTTCGATCAGCGTGGTGATCCGGCCATTCAGCGCGCCCGGATGCGTTTCACGGGTCACGGTCGGGATGAACTGCAACTTGTGGGCGTAGTCAGCCAGATAATCCCGCTGCGTCAGCTCGGCAATCAGCTGTTGATAAGCCAGCTCTCGCGCCTCGCGCACGCTGTACACCAGAATGATCCGCTCGAATTTCTCCCACACCTCGAAGTCCTGCAGGATCGACAGAAACGGCGCGACACCGGTGCCTGTGGATAACAACCACAGGTCGCGCCCGTCGACGAAGCGATCAAGGGTCAGATAACCGAAGGCCTGACGCTCCACCAGCAGTGTATCCCCCACCTCGAGACGGCTCAGCTCACTGGTGAACTCGCCACCCGGCACGACGATGGAAAAGAACTCGAGAAATTCGTCAAACGGTGAAGACACCATCGAGTAGGCACGCCAAACCGTGCTGCCGTCAGCCTTGGTGACGCCGAGCCTGGCGAACTGACCGGCGCGAAATCTGAAGCCCGCGTCGCGAGTGGTACGCAAGGTGAACAGATTCGGCGTCAGCGGCTGTACATCGAGCAGGGTCTGGCGAGTGAACTTGTCTGCGCTGGCAGTCATGTGGGCGCTCCATTTGGCGGTTGCCCTAGTCTCTCGCAAAGAAGTGCAGGTTAAAACCGCCATTTTGTAGTGGTATTACGCAGCGCTTCATCTAACTAGAACAACGCGTACTAATTACACAACTAGCCAGAAAGAACATTTGCCTATTAAAATGTCGACCTTCATATAAGCGACAAGTACGCTAATAGCGTTTTATCCAAATACACCAACTTTTAAAGAGCAAAAAAATTCACACCACTTTGTAGGAAGCGTCCTACACTCGATTTCGTGCGTATTGGATCCATCGCACCCCCAAGCAACACACATGGAGCGTTCGAAATGGAATTGTGGAAGGAATCGCAGTTGAGGCAGTTGTCTTTTGCACGAGGGATAGATACGGCCTACCCGATTTTGGAGAACTTCTCGAAGAACATCGGCTTCAACTTTTGCGCCGTCACGGTTGCCTCAACCCATCATCAACCACATTTCAAGACTTTGGAAATCAGTAACTACTCCAACGACTGGAACCGTCGATGCGAACGGGACAATGACCATGAAGCCGATCCGGTCATCGCCCATTGCAGAAACTCGATGCTGCCGTTGGTATGGAGCAAAAGCGCCTACGCCAATGCGCCCAACCTCTGGCGGGCCTTGCAGCAGGAAGGGCTTCGATACGGTTGGTCGCAGTCTTTTCATAATGAGGAACAAGCGGTACGCAGCACCCTGAGCCTGGCGAGAAAAGATTGCGAGATCAGTCCGCTGGAGCTTTATGAACATGTAGGTTACATGCACTTTGTCACCAGCCATTTGACCGAGCTTTTCATCAGCACCCTGCCCGCCCGGGCCTGCAAACCGAAACCGGCCCATTTGTCGCCGCGAGAGCTGGAGGTGCTGCAACTGTCCGCCTCCGGTAAAACCGCTTACGAGATCGCGCGCATTCTCAGCCTCAGCGAGCGCACCGTGAACTACCACGTGCAGAACATCATCGTGAAGCTCAACGTTTGTAACAAGATTTCTGCGGTCATTGCCGCGGCCCGAGCCGGAATCATCTGAGTGCCCGAGCACCCACCCGGCTGAAAACTTGCAAGTATTTACAGTGAAAAAAAAGTACCATTTGTGACCTTCCTGAGTAATAACGCGCGCGTTACGTGTTGCTGTGCACTCGGTCGGTTCCGCCGCACATCAGGGCTGCGGGACACCCCTCGATTACCCTGAGTCCCCGCCCCATGCCTTTGCTCGATACCCCTTTCGCCCAACTCGATCTGATCCGCCAGCCCGAGCAGCAGAACGAACCGCTGCAAGCTTTCGACGCTGCCGACGAATACCTGCTCAATCATCTGGCTGCGCAACAGCCGGCGGCGAGCACGCGTGTGCTGGTGCTCAATGACAGCTTCGGCGCACTGGCAGCCAGCCTTCTCGGCAAGGTCGACGTGAGCAGCAGCGGCGACTCGTTTCTGGGCTTTCAAGGCCTGGAAAAAAATCTGCTGCGCAACAGCCACGCGTTCGACGCGATCCGCCCGACACCTGCCAGCGCGCCGTTGATCGGGCCATTTGACCGGGTATTGATCCGGGTGCCGAAAACCCTCGCACTGCTGGAAGAGCAACTGATTCGCCTGCAGGGGCAGCTCGCCCCCGGAGCCGAAGTGGTCGCGGCCGCCATGGTCAAGCACTTGCCACGTGCCGCCGGCGATTTGCTGGAGCGCTACATTGGCCCGGTACAAGCCTCTCTGGCGGTGAAAAAAGCTCGACTGCTGATCGCTACGCCGCAGGTCAAAGCCGCCGCCGTTTCGCCCTACCCGACGCGTTATCGTCTCGACGAGCCAGCGATCGAACTGCTCAACCACGCGAACGTGTTCTGCCGCGAAGGCCTGGACATCGGCACCCGCGCCTTCCTCCCGCATCTACCGAAAAACCTCGGTAGCGCCCGCGTCGCCGATCTCGGCTGCGGCAACGGTGTATTGGCGATTGCCAGTGCCCTGCAAAACCCCGACGCGCAGTACACACTGGTCGACGAGTCGTTCATGGCGGTGCAATCGGCCGCTGAAAACTGGCAAGCCGCCCTGGGTGATCGCGACGTCATCGTGCGGGCCGGCGATGGCCTGGCCGGGCAGGACGCGCAATCGCTGGACGTGGTGCTGTGCAATCCACCGTTCCATCAACAGCAAGTGGTCGGCGATTTCCTCGCCTGGCGCATGTTCCAGCAGGCCCGCGAGGCGCTGGTAGTGGGCGGTGCGTTGTACATCGTCGGCAACCGTCATCTGGGTTATCACAGCAAGCTGGCGCGGCTGTTCCGTGGCGTCGAGCAAGTGGCGGCGACACCGAAGTTCGTGATTCTCAAAGCCCGTAAATAATCCTCAAGGCAAAAAAAACCCTCCTTGAGGAGGGTTGCAAAGCCGTACCCGAAGGCGCCGGGACGGGGATGATTCAGTGCGTGGTCAGACCTGCGGCATTCATGAACATGCGCATCAGGCTGGCGACGATGAACAGCGCGCCGACACTGCCGACCCAGATCAGGGCCAGCCAGCCGAGCCGCTGCCACAGCGGTTTTTTTTCGGCTTGTTCAATGTCGTGCAGGGAATGTTTGCCGGTCATTGTTGCGATCCTCAGTCAGATCGATGGCGCCGCTACCGACGCCATCGCGGGCAAGCCCGCTCCCACAGGTTTAGTGATAGCCGTCTTCGTGGGTGACCTTGCCGCGGAACACGTAGTAGCTCCAGAAGGTGTAGCCCAGGATGAACGGGATAATGAACAGCGTGCCCACCAGCATGAAGCCCTGACTTTGCGGCGGTGCGGCGGCGTCCCAGATCGAGATCGACGGCGGCACGATGTTCGGCCACAGGCTGATGCCCAAGCCGCTGTAGCCGAGGAAAATCAGCACCAGCGTCAGCAGGAATGGCGTGTAGTTGGCGTTACGCGCCACCGCGCGGATCAGGCCGTACATCGTCACCAGCACCAGAATCGGCACCGGCATGAACCAGAACAGGTTAGGCATGCTGAACCAGCGCGAGGCAATTTCCGGGTGAGCCAGCGGCGTCCACAGGCTGACGACACCGATCACCGCCAGCAGCACGAACGCCAGAGGCCGGGCCAGATTGTGCATCTGTTCTTGCAGCTTGCCTTCGGTCTTCATGATCAGCCAGGTGCAGCCGAGCAAGGCATACGCCACCACCAGTGCGGCACCGCAGAACAGCGTGAACGGCGTCAGCCAGTCCAGTGAACCGCCGGCAAACTGCCGATTGACCACCGGCAAACCGTCGATGAACGCGCCCAGCGCCACGCCCTGGAAGAACGTCGCCGCCACCGAACCGCCGATGAACGCCTTGTCCCACAGGTGACGCTTGTCGTCCTTGGCCTTGAAGCGGAACTCGAAGGCCACACCGCGGAAGATCAAACCGATCAGCATGAAAATCAGCGGTAGATACAGCGCCGACAACACCACCGAATAAGCCAGCGGGAACGCGCCAAACAACGCCGCGCCACCCAGTACCAGCCAGGTTTCGTTGCCGTCCCAGACCGGGGCGACGGTGTTCATCATCACGTCACGGTCGACCTTGCCGGGGATGAACGGGAAGAGAATCCCGATGCCCAGATCGAAGCCGTCCATGACCACGTACATCATGATGCCGAAGATGATGATCACGGCCCAGATCAGCGGAAGATCAATACCCATGGCTCAAATCTCCTTGGTCAGGCTGGGGGTGTCGTCGTGATCGGCGTCGGCCGAATCGTCGGCGGCGGACAACGGACGCGCCGGTGTACGCTGCTTGCCTGGCCCACCGTCGGGCGTTTCTGCGCCTTCGCTGATCTTCGGCCCTTTGCGCACCAGGCGCATCATGTAGCCAAGACCGGCACCGAACAGCGCGAAATACACCACCACAAACATGATCAGCGTGATGCTCATCTGCATGAAACTGTGGTTGGAAGACGCATCCGCCGTGCGCATCAGCCCGTAGACCACCCACGGCTGACGGCCGATTTCAGTGGTGAACCAGCCCGCCAGAATTGCTATCAGACCGGATGGCCCCATCCACAACGCCAGATAGAGGAATGGCCGCGACGTGTAGAGCGTGTCGCGTTTACGCAGCCACAAACTCCACAGACCGGTGAAGATCATCAGGAAGCCGAGGCCGACCATGACCCGGAACGACCAGAACACGATGGTCGAATTCGGCCGGTCTTCCGGTGGGAATTCCTTGAGCGCCGGCACCTGTTTGTCCAGCGAGTGGGTGAGGATCAGGCTGCCGAGGTAGGGGATTTCCACGGCGAACTTGGTTTTCTCTTCTTTCATGTCCGGCCAGCCGAACAGGATCAGCGGCGTGGCTTCGTCACCTTTGTTTTCCCAGTGGCCTTCGATCGCGGCGATTTTTGCCGGTTGGTGTTCGAGCGTATTCAGACCATGGAAGTCGCCGATGACGGCTTGAATCGGTGCAACGATCAATGCCATCCACATCGCCATCGAGAGCATGGTGCGAATCGCCGGGTTGTCCTTGCCGCGCAGCAAATGCCAGGCCGCCGAGGAGCCGACGAAGAATGCCGTGGCCACAAACGCCGCCGTCGCCATGTGCATCAAGCGGTACGGGAACGACGGGTTGAAGATGATCGCCAGCCAATCGGTCGGAATCACCTGGCCGTTGATGATCTCGAAGCCCTGCGGGGTTTGCATCCAGCTGTTGGACGCGAGAATCCAGAAGGTCGAAATCAGCGTGCCGATGGCTACCATGACGGTGGAGAAGAAGTGCAGCCCGCGCCCGACCTTGTTCCAGCCGAACAGCATGACCCCAAGGAAACCGGCCTCGAGGAAGAATGCCGTGAGTACTTCATAGGTCAGCAACGGCCCGGTGACGGCACCGGCGAAGTCCGAGAAACGGCTCCAGTTGGTGCCGAACTGATAGGCCATGACCAGCCCCGAAACCACGCCCATGCCGAAGTTGACGGCAAAGATCTTCGACCAGAAATGGTAGAGGTCACGGTAGGTGTCGTTGCGGGTTTTCAGCCACAGGCCTTCGAGTACGGCGAGGTAACTCGCCAGACCGATGGTGATGGCCGGGAACAGGATGTGGAACGAGATGGTGAACGCGAACTGAATTCGGGCGAGATCTAGTGCCTCTAAACCGAACATATGGCTTCCTCTGTCAGGTAATACCGGCTGTGGGGCTTGTGGCCCCTGCGCCTACTGCCCCCACGGATATGGAGTGCGGCGAATTCTGATTCGTTCTTTTTAAACAACCATCGCAACGCAGGGAGTCTGGCCAACTGGCCGCCGGATCAATTCCGTCTGGGGTCTTGATCTGGATCAAGCAACGTTGAAAGAGTAGTCCCATTTTTGCCGATGAACTGCGTGGTCGTTTGCCGCGTGACAAGTTGCCTCATAACTGCGGCAAAACCCCGTAACGTATTTCTCAAGTAAATGAGATCCCTGTGGCGAGGGGATTTATCCCCGATGGGCTGCGAAGCAGCCCTGAATCAGGCGACTCGATTAATCTGAGAAAGCGCGTTGAATGGATTTGGGGCCGCTTCGCAGCCCATCGGGGATAAATCCCCTCACCACAGGGTGATTTGTGATCAATGAAGAGATCGATGTCTGGCTAACTAAATTTTTTGTCATAGCAACTTCCTGTTACAGACTGGTGATAATCTCGCGGTTCCCCCCGAACCAGACCTGCCCTCAGATGCCCAGCCAAGAGCCCCTGCTGTTACGTCACCATCGCCCTTTCCTTGCGTTCTGGCTGGCGCGGATTTTCACCGCCAGCGGTTTTCAGATGCTCACCGTGGCAATTGGCTGGAACCTCTATCAACTGACTGGCAACGTCCTCGATCTGGGGCTGGTCGGTCTGGTCGAATTCGCCCCGCGCGTGCTGTTCATGCTGCACACCGGGCATGTCGCCGACCGCTACGACCGGCGCAAGGTCGCGGCGATCTGTCAGTCATTGCAGGCGTTGATTGCCTTGGCGCTGGCCATCGGCAGCGCCACCGATCATGTCACTCGCGAGATGATCTTCATCCTCGCCTTTTTGCTCGGCGCGGCGCGCTCCTTCGAAATGCCCACCACTCAGGCGCTGCTGCCGAGCATCGTGCCCACAGCGCTGTTCCCCCGCGCGGTGGCGGCGGCGCAATCGGCGCAACAGTCGGCAACCATCGTTGCCCCGGCGCTGGGCGGTTTGCTTTACGCGTTCGGTAGCGTCTGGGTCTATGGCCCGACGGTGCTGCTCTACGTCATTGCCTGCACCTTGATGCTCAACCTGCCCGCGCGGCAAACGCCGTTGAACAAAGGCAAAGCCACGCTGGATTCGTTGCTCGCGGGGATTCGCTTCATTCGCAGCCGCCCGGACATTCTCGGGGCGATTTCGCTGGACCTGTTCGCGGTGCTCCTTGGCGGCGCGACGGCGTTGTTGCCGGTGTTCGCCAAGGACATCCTGCTGACCGGGCCGTGGGGCCTCGGCCTGCTGCGCTCGGCACCGGCGGTCGGCGCGCTGGCGATGTCGCTGTTTCTGGCGCGGTTTGCGGTGGAACGCAATGTCGGTCGGGTGATGTTCACCGCAGTCGGCATTTTCGGCGTGGCGACCATCGCCTTCGGCCTGTCGACCTCGTTCTGGTTCTCGTTGGCGGTGCTGGTGGTGCTCGGCGCGGCTGACATGATCAGCATGGTGATCCGCGCCTCTTTCGTGCAACTGGAAACCCCGGACGAAATGCGCGGCCGGGTCAGCGCGGTGAACGGCTTGTTCATCGGCGCCTCGAACCAGTTGGGCGAATTCGAATCCGGGCTCACCGCCCACTGGTTCGGCACCGTACCGGCGGTGGTCATGGGCGGGATCGGCACGCTGGTGGTGACGGGGACGTGGATCAAGTTGTTTCCGACGCTGGCTAATCGCGATCGGATGCATGTGCCGGTGGAAGAAGTGCGCCGCACCCCGGTGAAACCCTGCTGATGGATATTTTGCCCGAGCTAGGTATCAGCGTTACCGAATTGGCACGGCATCTGGGCTTCGCACGCCCATATCTTTCACGCGTATTGCACGGACATGCCCCGATCAGCCCGGATCTGGCCGTAAGACTTGAGCGTGCCGGCATTGGCAAGGCGCGCGTGTGGCTAGGCGTCCAAACTGACTACGATCTGTGGCAAGCGGAGCATCGAGAACAACCAGTGATTGAACCTATCGCGGCACACGCCTGAGAACGCCCCTACAAATCCCCCGCCACTTTCGCTCGCAAGGCCTTGCCGCCGAGTTGTTCGACCAGCGTCAGGGCAAACTCCAGGGCTGCGCCGGAGCCTTGCGCGGTGATGCAGTTGCCGTCGACAACGACCGGTTGATCAACAAAAGAGCAGCCTGACAGTTGATGGCTGGCGCTGGGCGAACAGGTCATGCGCCGCTGGCGCAATACACCGAAGGTTTGCAGGGCGACGGCCGGGGCTTCGGCGATGGCGGCGAACAGGCGGCCCCCGCGGGCTTGATCCTTGAGCAGTTGTTGCAGAGGTTGATGCGCGGCCAGATGCTGCGCACCGACGGCGCCGCCGGGCAGGACGATCAGATCGAAAGTCTGCGCCAGCACATCGATCAACATGCCGTCGGCGGTCAGGCGCGTACCGCGAGCGCAGGTCAACATGCGCCTTCCCTCGATGCTGGCGGCGACCACTTCGATGCCGGCGCGGCGCAGCACATCCATCAGGGTCACGCTTTGCAGATCATCGATGCCCTCGGCGAGGGTAATCAGGGCTCTAAAGGTCATGGGCGCTGTCCGCTGGGTGATCCTCACAGCGTAGTCAGCTTTGCCCGGCCCTGTTCAGCGACAGGCGTTACTTGATGTAAAGCTGCGTCGACATCCTGTTGCCCGGCGCGTTGATCGACGTGTTGCTGAAAGTAAAGAGGCCATCCTGTTTACCGGCCAGGTCGAGCACATACAGATAGCCCACGGTATTGCGGCCAACCGTGCATTCAGTCAGGTTGCCGTTGTCGTAGGCACAGACCGGCGTTCGTGTGCCGTTGATTTCAAAACCGTCGAGTGCCACATGCGCTTCGCGGCCATAACCGACTTCCAGCACGTAGACCTTGATATTCGGACCACTGTGATCGCAGCGCGTCTGTTCCTGGCCCTCGGCGATGTCTTCAAAGCCGCACTTGGGCGACTCGACCTTCAACACCTTCAACTGGCTCAAGGGCGGCGCCGACGCAGCCCAGGCACCTGACGCTGCGGTCATCAAAACGGCGATCAGCCCGAAAGCCTTCATCCAGCGCTTGCTCATACGATCCCTATCCCCCGAAAAAACAGCGCGCAGTATGGCGCAGTTGGCCGCGAGGCAAAACTTCGCCGACGATCGACACCAACAACCGCCATATTCCTCACGCTGCTGGTATGATGCGCGGCTTTTTCCGGCCCACCACAATTTTCCAGGCGCTTGCGACGGTCTGTGCTTTGCTGTTGAGGTCGATACATTCACGGCGCCACGCGCGCCACGGGGAGCAGACATGCTGGAAAGGCTGTTTCAACTCAAGGCACACAACACCAACGTGCGCACCGAGATTCTGGCGGGCATCACGACTTTCTTGGCCATGGCCTACATTCTGTTCGTCAACCCGAGCATTCTCGGCGAGACCGGCATGGACAAGGGCGCGGTGTTTGTCGCCACCTGTCTGGCTGCCGCGATCGGTTCGACAATCATGGGCCTGATCGCCAACTACCCGATTGCCCTCGCTCCGGGCATGGGTCTGAACGCCTTCTTCACCTATACCGTGGTTCTGCACATGGGCCACACCTGGCAAGTGGCGCTGGGTGCGGTGTTCATTTCGGCGGTGTGCTTCTTCCTGCTGTCGATCTTCCGCATCCGTGAATGGATCATCAACAGCATCCCGCTGCCGCTGCGCTCGGCCATTGCCGCCGGTATCGGCCTGTTCCTGGCGTTGATCGCCCTGCACAACGCCGGCATCGTGGTCAGCAACCCGGCGACCATGGTCGGCCTCGGTGACCTGAAACAACCGGCACCGATCCTCGCCACCCTCGGCTTCGCCCTGATCGTTGCTCTCGAAGCGCTGAAAGTGCGCGGCGCGGTGCTGATCGGCATTCTGGCGGTGACCATCATCTCCATCGCCATGGGCTTCACCCCGTTCGGCGGCGTGACCTCGATGCCTCCGTCGCTGGCGCCGACCTTCATGCAGCTGGACATCAAAGGCGCACTGGACATCGGTCTGGTCAGCGTGATCTTCGCCTTCCTGTTCGTCGACCTGTTCGACAACTCCGGCACCCTGATCGGCGTCGCCAAGCGTGCCGGCCTGATGGGCAAGGACGGTCACATGCCGAAAATGGGTCGTGCACTGATCGCCGACAGCACCGCGGCCATGGCCGGCTCCCTGCTGGGCACGTCGACTACCACCAGTTACATCGAGTCCGCAGCCGGCGTCAGTGCCGGCGGCCGTACAGGCCTGACTGCCGTGGTTGTCGCAATCCTGTTCCTGCTGGCGCTGTTCTTCTCGCCTCTGGCGGCCAGCGTTCCAGCATTCGCCACCGCGCCAGCGCTGCTGTTCGTCGCCGTGTTGATGACTTCGGGCCTGGCGGAAATAGACTGGGACGACATCACCGTCGCCGCGCCAGTCGTGGTGACCGCGCTGGCCATGCCGTTCACTTACTCGATCGCCAACGGCATCGCCTTCGGCTTCATTTCCTGGACCGTGATCAAACTGCTGTCGGGCCGTGCCCGTGAGCTGAACCCGGCGCTGGTGATTCTGTCGATTCTGTTCGTGATCAAGTTGGGTTGGTTCAACGCATGACATTCGATTCCCAGGCTTACGCCGAGCAACTTGAAGCCAAGGTCACGCGTTTGCGTGATCTGCTGGCACCGTTCGATGCCCCCGAGCCGACTGTGTTCGACTCGCCATTGCAGAACTTCCGTCTGCGCGCCGAATTCCGTCTGTGGCGCGAGGGCGGCGATCGGCATTACGCAATGTTCGCTCAAGACGACAAACGCACGCCGATTCTGATCGAAGAATTCCCGATCGCCAGCCTGCGCATCAACCAGTTGATGCCGCAGTTGAAAGCGGCGTGGCAGGCCAGTTCGGCATTGAGCCACAAGCTGTTTCAGGTTGAATTCCTGACCACGCTGTCCGGCGATGCAATGATCACCCTGTGCTATCACCGTCCGCTGGACGCGCACTGGCATGCTGCTGCAACTCAGTTGTCGGCAGATCTGGGCGTCAGCATCATTGGTCGCTCGAAAGGCAAACGCGAAGTGCTTGGCCTCGATTATGTGGTCGAGAAACTTGACGTCGGCGGTCGCACGTTCAGCTATCGCCAGCCGGAAGGCGCGTTCACCCAGCCGAACGGCACCGTGAACCAGAAGATGCTCAACTGGGCGTATGAAGCACTCGGCGATCGCACTGATGACTTGCTGGAGCTGTATTGCGGCAACGGCAACTTCACCCTGCCGCTCGCCACCCGCGTGCGCAAAGTGCTGGCCACCGAAATCAGCAAGACCTCGGTCAACGCGGCACTGAGCAACCTCAGCGAAAACGCTGTGGATAACGTCACCCTGGTGCGTTTATCCGCCGAAGAACTGACCGAAGCGCTCAACGAAGTGCGCCCGTTCCGTCGCCTGCAAGGCATCGACCTGAAGAGCTACGAGTTCGGCAGCGTCTTCGTCGACCCGCCACGCGCCGGTATGGACCCGGACACCTGCGAGCTGACCCGGCGTTTCGACAACATCCTGTACATCTCCTGCAACCCGGAAACCCTCGCGGCGAACATCGCCCAGTTGCACGACACGCACCGCATTACAAAGTGCGCGTTGTTCGACCAGTTCCCGTGGACGCATCACATGGAATCGGGTGTGTTGCTGACCCGGCGCTGAGTGCAGTAGCCTGATACGAAAAAGCCGTCGTGATTGACGGCTTTTTTGTGGGTGTTTACAACGCGGGATCGGCCTTGCGTGGTCGCCCGCCCTTTTTGCCATTCGCTCGAGCAGCTTCGGACTTCGCAGCACTGCTTTGACGACCGTTACGTGAAGCAACCACCGACGCAGCCATCCTCATGAGTGACGGGCTCGCTGAAATCATCCCGGCAATGGAAACGTCAAGGTCTTTGCCCTCATGGCAAAGCGCAGTGCCTGCGAATCCGACTGTCAGCCCCTCGTAGTCGCCTGCATCAAACCCGTCAAACTCTGGATACTGGTTCACCGGAAGCAACACACCGCTGCCATCCTCAAAACGGATGACCAGAGATGATTCTTCAAAGGTTACGGAGACAGCCTGCAAGCTACTCGCTCGGCGTGTCTCCCCTTGCAGGATGGCGGCGTCGATCATCTCCTCCGTCAGGGGACGATGAGTGGATGGCTTAGCCTTGATGACTTTCATAAATCGATTTCCACTCCTTCCAATGCGCCTATCAATGTCAGAAGAGTTTTGCCCTCTTCTGGCAGATAACGCGCCGATCCCACTCTGAATGTCGTGTCAGTGACGAGTTTCATCCCCAGCACTTCGTTTGAATGGCTGTCCCACAATTGATTGTCGAGACAGACAGTTTGCAATCTTGACCACCAGATCCCGCGTGCTCGTCGCAGATGAGCAGGCTGCTCAAGAGATCGACACAAGCCTTCCAGCACGGTTAACGGTGGTCGACGAGAAAGCGGCATGACATCCCAGAGCTCAATATCGTTGTGCCAGAAACTGAACTGTAATCGGGCGCTCCAGCTACCTGCATTCATGTGAACGTGCGGGGGGCAATGCTCATCTCGCAACATGATGACAATCGACAATCCATTGTAGCTGCACACCTTCATGCTAACCCATCCGTTAGGTTAATAAGTTTCAGAATTCAAGATTCCTTTCCAATCCGACGACTGGTGATCGGCACATGACGTTTCAGCGCTTTTGAGGCTAGCGTCGTAACAGGTCATGAGCCGGTCAATCTCCAGTGAAAAACGTAAGCAAAGCTGTCGTCATATCTCGATCAATGTTGCTTCTGTGCGATCACCGAACATAAAACGCCACGTCCATTTTTGTTCAATTGACCATGGTAACCATCTAGTACATTTTATCTCCACAGGCCGAAACCTCTGGCCAAAGCCAAAAACAATAAGTGGAGTTACCCCTCATGCCCCCTATCGTTCTGGTGCTCAACGGCCCGAACCTGAACTTGCTCGGCACCCGCGAGCCGGCGACTTACGGTCACGAAACCCTGGCGGACATCTCGGCGCTATGCGGTCGCGCGGCTGAAGAGTTCGGCCTGGCGGTGGAGTTTCGCCAGACCAATCACGAAGGCGAACTGCTCGACTGGATTCACGCGGCTCGCGGTCGTTGCGCCGGGATCGTGATCAATCCGGCCGCGTGGACGCACACTTCGGTGGCGATTCGCGACGCGCTGGTCGCAAGCGAACTGCCGGTGATTGAAGTGCACCTGTCCAACGTCCATGCCCGCGAACCGTTCCGTCATCACTCGTTTGTCTCGGCGATTGCCACGGCAGTGATGGCCGGGTTTGGCAGCCATGGCTATCGCCTGGCACTGGAACATTTCAGTCAGCGGCTGAAGGGGTGAATCGTATGTCCCGTCGCAACGTAATACTCGCCGGACTGATCGGCGCCGGTATTCAGGCTTCACGCACGCCGGCACTGCATGAACATGAAGGCGATGCGCAGGGGATGCGCTACCTGTATCGATTGATCGATCTGGATCAACTGAAAATGGACACCACCGCCCTGCCCGACCTGCTGCTGGCGGCCGAGCGGATGAACTACACCGGGTTGAACATTACCTTTCCGTGCAAGCAGGCAATCATCCCGCTGCTCGATGAGTTGTCGCCGGAAGCCCGCTGCATTGGTGCGGTGAATACCGTAGTGCTGAGGGATGGCAAGCGCGTCGGGCACAACACCGATTGCCTCGGTTTCGCCGAGGGTTTTCGCCGTGGCTTGCAGGACGCCGCCCGTGAGCGTGTGGTCCAGATGGGCGCTGGCGGCGCAGGCGCGGCAGTGGCCCACGCCCTGTTGAGCGAAGGCGTGCAGCAGCTGAGCATTTTTGATGTCGACACTGCGCGCGCAGAAAGTCTGGCGAACAACCTCAATCAGCATTTCGGCTTCGGTCGTGCGGTGGCCGGGCATGATCTGCCGAGTACGCTGAATCTGGCCGACGGCCTGGTCAATACCACGCCGATGGGCATGGCCAAACTGCCGGGCATGCCGGTGCCCGTCGAGTTGCTGCGCAAGGAATTGTGGGTGGCGGAGATTGTGTATTTCCCGCTGGAAACCGAGCTGCTGCGCAACGCCCGCGCACTGGGCTGCAGGACGCTGGATGGCGGCAACATGGCGGTGTTTCAGGCGGTGAAGGCGTTTGAATTGTTCAGCGGCGTGGTGCCGGATGCGCGGCGGATGCTCGCGCATTTTCAAAGCATGAACAGCTGAAGATCAAAAGATCGCAGCCTGCGGCAGCTCCTACAGGGATCGGTGAAGGAGCTGCCGAAGGCTGCGATCTTTTGATTGTCAGGCTTGCAGGTAACGCAGCACCGATTCGCAGATCATCTCGCGATGACGCTGTTTGATGCTTTCATCCGGCAGGTCAATCTGGAAGATCTCGCCAAACGTGTGCCGGTTCGACACGCGATAGAAGCAGAACGAACTGATCAACAAATGCACATCCAGCGCATCGAGCCCCGCACGGAACACACCCTCTTCAACGCCCCGACGCAAAATCTCACCCAGTGAATCGAGGATGGTGTTGTTCATCGCCTTGATCGCATCGGAACGCTTCACGTATTCAGCATTGTGGATATTTTCGATGCTGACAATGCGCACGAAATCGACGTTGCGGTCGTGGTGATCGAAGGTGAACTCGACCAGTCGGCGAATCGCTTCCACCGGCGCCAACTCGGCCAGGTGCAGCCGGTTTTCGGTGTTGCGGATATCGCCGTATAGCTTCTCCAGCACCTCGACGTACAGCTGCTCCTTACTGCCGAAGTAGTAATAGATCATGCGTTTGGAGGTGTGGATGCGCTCGGCAATCGCGTCGACGCGGGCACCGGACAAGCCCTGCTGGACGAACTCGACGATCGCCTCCTGCAGGATGTTCTCGCGGGTCTTTTCCGGGTTGTTCTTGCGACTCTTGCGCGGCTCTACAGCGGACACTTCAGGAGCTGCGGTAAGTTCTGTATTCATCGTCATTGCGGGCTCACGGCCATCACTGCACAGGCGGCGATTATGGGCCGCGCCGCACAGTGAAGGAAGCCGCGCGAGCCGTGTTTAATCCCGCGTTTACGAATTTCCTACAACTTCACCTGGCGAACGGCGCCACTGCGTGATTTGGCCATCGCTGCCAAACGCACCGCGACATTGGCCGCACCGTAACCGGCATAGCCGTTCTTGCGCTGGATAATCTCGAAGAAGAAGCGCCCTTCGAACGGCTCGGTGTAGACGTGAAACAGCTCGCCGCCCTGCGCGTCACGATCGTAGAGCACGTTGTAATACGCCAGCTCGCTGAGGAATTCGTCGTCGAAATCAAAACGCGCGGCGAGGTCGTCGTAATAGTTGAGCGGGATATCCAGCAGCGGTACGCCGGCTTCTTTGGCGCGACTGACTTCGGCGAAGATGTCGTCACAATCGAAGGCGATGTGATGCACACCTGAACCGCGATAACTCGACAGTGCGTGGGAGATCGCGGTGTTGCGGTTCTCGGAAATGTTCAGCGGCAAGCGGATCGAGCTGTCGCGACTGCGCAATGCGCGGCTCTTCACCAAACCGTACGGGTCGGGCAACACAACTTCGTCGTCCGCCTCGAAATCCAACAGGCTCTTGTAGAACAGCACCCAACTGTCGAGGCTGTCGGCCGGCAGCGCCATGGCCATGTGATCGATGCGTTTGAGGCCGCCACGGGCCGGCGTATCCGCCAGCAGATTGAAATCGGTGCCGTAGACATCGGCCTGTTCATCCACCAGATAAATCAGGCTACCGTCGGGAGCGCGCACTGCCGCCAGTTCTAGCTCGTTAGGGCCAACCAGTCCGCGATAGGGCTGACCTTTGTAAGCCACGGCGCGGGCCAAAGCACTGGCGCTGTCCTTGACCCGCACAGCGGTGGCGCACAACGACGGCCCGTGGGCTTCGAAGAAGCTGTGCGCAAAAGAATAAGGCTCGGAGTTGAGGATCAGGTTAATGTCGCCCTGACGTAGCAGGCTCACGCTCTTGGAGCGATGCTGCCCGGCCTTGACGAACCCGAGGCGCTCCAGCCAGTTCGACAGCTTGGCGCCGAGACTTTCATCGACGGCAAACTCCAGAAACTCGATGCCGTTATATTCGCTAGCCTTCGGCGTTTCAAAAAGGATTTCACGGTTGGCCACAGGCGTCGCTTCCTGTTCCAGACGCTGGCGAGTCTTCTCTTCCAGATACAGCAGCGAACGCAAACCGTCAGCGGCATTCGCCCGTGGCGGTGCGGCGCGGAAACCGTCGTTGAAGATTTCCAGCGACAGCGGCCCGGTATAACCGCTCTGGATGATCGGCGCGAGGAAACCCGGCAGATCGAATTCGCCCTGCCCCGGGAAGCAGCGGAAATGCCGGCTCCACTCCAGCACATCCATGGCCAGAATCGGCGCGTCAGCCATTTGTACGAAAAAGATCTTGTCGCCGGGAATGTCGGCGATTGCGCGGGGATCGCCCTTCAACGACAGCGTATGGAAGCTGTCGAGCAAAACCCCAAGGCTTGGGTGATCAGCCTGACGCACGATGTCCCAGACCTGTTGATAAGTGTTCACATGACGGCCCCACGCCAGCGCTTCGTAACCAATGCGCAAGCCACGCGCACCGGCGCGTTCGGCCAGCAGGCGCAGGTCATCGACTAGAATTTGTTGATCGCCGACGCTGTCGGCCGAGGCGTTGCTGCAGACCAGCACCAGGTCGGTGCCGAGTTCCTGCATCAGGTCGAACTTGCGTTCGGCGCGCTCAAGATTGCGCGCCAGGCGATCGCGGCGGCAGCCTTCGAAATCGCGGAACGGCTGGAACAGGGTGATGGCGATACCGAGGTCGGCGCACATCTGTTTAATTTCCCGTGGACTGCCGTCGTAGTACAGGAGGTCGTTTTCGAATATCTCCACCCCGTCGAACCCGGCGGCGGCAATGGCTTCGAGTTTTTCCGGCAGGGTGCCGCTCAAGGAAACGGTGGCAATGGAACGCTGCATGCTTCAACTCCCGGACTGCGCCGCTTTAATGTAGGAGCTGCCGCAGGCTGCGATCTTTTGATGTTGCTTTTCAGATCAAGATCAAAAGATCGCAGCCTGCGGCAGCTCCTACATGGGATGGGTTTTTATAGTAGGGAAATTATTGGCTGCATCGAACGTGGCAGCAATTTAAAGTGTACTACCCGGTTAGTTTTGCGTGCGATTATCGAACACAATGGCGGTTTGGCGAATTGACGATTTTTCGTCCACTGCCCAACATCGACCGCACATTGAGTCCGGATCTGAACCACCGGTCGCAGCGTGCACAGAAAAAAGCACACCAAATAACAAATCCAAAAACGGGTGGAACACATGATTCCTTCACAGACTTCCCGCATGGCCCCGGCCATGAGCACTGCCTCAGGTGGCATCGGCGACAAGATCCGCGGCGCCATGGCCGTCGGCAAGACCCGTTGGGGCATGCTGGCGCTGGTGTTTTTCGCCACCACCCTGAACTACATCGACCGCGCCGCCCTCGGCGTCATGCAGCCAATCCTCGCCAAGGAAATGAGCTGGACGGCGATGGATTACGCCAACATCAACTTCTGGTTTCAGGTCGGCTACGCGATCGGTTTCGTCCTGCAAGGTCGACTGATCGACCGGGTCGGCGTCAAACGCGTGTTCTTCTGCGCCGTGTTGCTGTGGAGCCTGGCCACCGGTGCCCACGGTCTGGCGACATCGGCCATCGGTTTCATGGTCTGCCGGTTCATCCTCGGCCTGACGGAAGCGGCGAACTACCCGGCCTGCGTGAAAACCACGCGCCTGTGGTTCCCGGCCGGCGAACGTGCAGTCGCCACCGGCATCTTCAACGCCGGCACCAACGTCGGCGCGATGTTCACGCCGATGTTGCTGCCACTGGTTCTCCACGTCTGGGGCTGGCAAGCGGCATTCCTGTGCATGTCGGCACTCGGCGGCATCTGGTTGCTGTTCTGGGGCTTGAAGTACTTCAACCCGGAAGATCACCCGAGCGTCAAGCAATCCGAACTGGACTACATCCAGCAGGAAGTCGAACCGGAGCAGGCCCGCGTACCGTTCTCGAGAATCCTGCGGATGCGCGGCACTTGGGCCTTCGCCATCGCTTATGCGCTGACCGCGCCGGTGTTCTGGTTCTACCTGTACTGGCTGCCGCCGTTTCTCAATCAGCAATACAACCTGGGCATCAACGTCACCCAGATGGGTATTCCGCTGATCATCATCTACGTGACCGCTGACTTTGGCAGCGTCGGAGGCGGGATTCTGTCTTCGTTCCTGATCGGTCGCGGGATGAACTCGATCAAGGCGCGGCTGCTATCGATGTTGCTGTTCGCCTGCTGCATCATCGGCGTGATCATGGCGGCTGGCTCGGCCAATCTGTGGGTGGCAGTGGCGGCGATTTCTCTGGCGATCGGCGCGCATCAGGCCTGGACCGCGAACATCTGGAGCCTGGTGATGGACTACACGCCCAAGCACATGATGAGCACGGTGTTCGGTTTCGGCGGCATGTGCGCAGCGATTGGCGGGATGTTCATGACCCAGATCGTCGGCCATATCCTGACTGTGACCAACAACAACTACACCGTGTTGTTCACCCTGATTCCGGCGATGTACTTCATTGCGCTGACCTGGATGTACTTCATGGCCCCGCGCAAAATCCCGACCGTCACCGAATAAACCCATGTAGGAGCTGCGGCACGCTGCGATCTTTTGATCTTGATGTTGAGGATCAAAAGATCGCAGCCTCGTTTCACTCGTCAGCTCCTACAGGGGTTTGTGTTTTCGGCTTTGCTGCCACGCTGCTGCCAGTCCACTGCAGCAGATCACCGCGATGCCGATGATCGTCAACAGACTCGGCGTGTGATTGAACAGCAGCCAGCCCAACAACCCTGCAAACACGATCTGGCAATAACCGAACGGCGCCAGCAGCGCCGGTGCGGCATGGCGGAACGCCTGGGTCAGGAACAAATGCGCGGTCATCCCGCAACTGCCCAGCGCCAGCATCAACCCGGCGTGGGTCAGCGTCGGCACCTGCCAGAAGAACGGCACCAGCGCACTCATCACCAGCGTGTTGCACAACCCGGCGAAAAAGTTACTGGTGGTCGGACTGTCCACCTCTGCCAGCTTGCGCGTGAGCAACTGATAGAAACAGAAAAACAGCGCCGAGCAGAACGGCAGAAGCACCGCAGGAGTGAACAGTTCACCGCCCGGATGAACGATGATCAGCACGCCGATAAAACCGCAGATGACCGCGATCCATTGGCCGCGTGTCACTCGCTCCTTGAGCAGCGGCACTGACAATGCCGTGACCAATACCGGCGCAAGAAAGTTGACCGCCGTGGCTTCCGCCAGCGGGATGTACAGCAGCGCCGTGGTGAAAAACAGGCTGGTGCCGAGTAGGCAAAGTGCCCGAACCAACTGCCATAACGGCTTCTTGGTACGTAGGACGCGCAATCCCGACTGCGGCAGAAAAATCCCCGCCATCAGTAAGGTGTGCACCAGATAGCGCGCCCAGACCACCATCACGATCGGGTAGAAACCGGACAGGTATTTCGACAGTGCGTCGTGACTGGAAAACAGGAAGGTCGCCACGACGATCAGCAAGATGCCCTTGAAGGGTTGATTGACACCGGAGAGCGGGGTGCTGATGGTCATTGGGTTTCCTTGTGGTGCCGAAAAAGATCAAAAGCTTCGCGGGCAAGCCTTGCTCCTACAGGGGTTGGGTAAACCCCGTAGGAGCAAGGCTTGCCCGCGAACAGGTGCGCAGCACCGCTTACAGTCGCGCCAACAACGCTCGAGTTTTATCAATCGCCATCTGCGCCCGCTGCAATCCGCTCACGCCCTGCTCCAGCAATTTCACCGTGGGAATTTCCAGGCTCAGTGGAATATTAGTCGGCAGCGCTTTCAACAACCCGAGCAGATCGCAATCGCCCTCGCCGGGAAACCGTCGCTCGTTGCGCGCCTGACGCAAGATCTCGGCCATGTCTGACGGCCTCGGCCCCGCGACATCACATAATTGCGCATATCGCAGGCGCGACGCGGGCACACCTGCCAGATCCTCCAGCCGTGACGCCGAACGATCAAAATGAAACGCGTCGACCAGCGCCGCAGCATTTTCCCGATCAGCGTTTTCAACAATGCGCAGCGCTTGCTCAAGATTGCGCGCATCCGTCCAGGGCATGAACTCCAGGTGCGGATGCAACCCGTACGGCGCCGCCAGATCACACAGCGCCGCAAAATTATCGGTAAGCCGCTGCTCGTCAGGATCGTTACCGGCGACCAGCAATTCAGTAGCGCCAAATTCCGCACCGACCGTAAGAAGTTTCTCGAAGTCGGCCACCACGGTTTGCGGTTTCAGACGGAGGATTTCCACGTCGAGCACACGGATACCGCTATCGCGCAACTGCGCCAACGTCCGACGACGCAAGTCGCCATCGGCTACCAATGGAAAGTGATATTCCTCAGGCGTTGCCGGTTCCAGGCGCAGACCGACATGGCTATAACCGGCGCGTGCAGCGACTTCGACCATTTGCGGTGGCGACAACTCCAGCACGGTAAGGCTGGCCAGGGAAAGAATGCGTTCGCTCATGTTCAAGCCTCGATCAGTGCAGGGGCGCAAGCACGGCCGGTAGCGGCGGCGGCGCGAATGGCTTCAATCAGTGCAAGGGTGCGGGCGGCGTCGGCCGCACTGACCAGCGGCTCGACTTCACGCCGCGCCACGCGTACGAAATGCTCTAACTGCAAACGTAAAGCGTCGTCACCGCTGTAGGACTCTTGCACCACCTGTAACGGTTCATGCCAACCGGCATCCACCTGATCAGCGGCGTAATGCCAGTGCTTGAGCTGCGGAATACTCAATGCGCCGGCGGTCCCGGCCAACAAGTAACACGGCTGATCGGCCTGACGCGGATACACCGGGTTTTCGCCGGAGTCCAGCTCCCAACTCCATGGCGCGGCGACCGCATCCGAACCGCTCAACGTACCCAATGTGCCGCCCGCGAATTGCAGCAACACCGCCGCGCTGTCTTCATTGGCAAAACCCCGCACAGCGTTGTCGGTGATCGCTTGCACCGAGCGCACTTCACCGCACAGATGCCGGAGCAAATCGAGGTCGTGGATAAGGTTGGTCAGCAACATGCCGGCGCCCGGTTCACGACGCCACGGGATCTCGAAATAGCTGTCCGGTTTGCGCAACTGGAACAGCGCGGTGACCGTGGTCAGACGCCCGAGCGCGCCGCTCTGCACCAGTTCATGGGCTCGCACGATCAGCGGATTGTGCCGTCGGTGATGGCCGACCAATACCGGCACGCCACTGCTTTTGACCGCCGCGACCAACACACGCGCTTCATCGAGGTGCACGCCGACCGGTTTTTCCAGCAACACCGGTACGCCCGCCGCCAGGCAATCGAGGGCCGTGCTGACATGTTGATTATTCGGATTGGCGACGATTACCGCGTCTGGCCTGATCTGCTCGAGCATCTGACGGTGATCAGCGAAATGCCTTACACCCCACTCAGCCGCCAGGGCTGCGGCTTGCGACCCAGGATCAGCCACTGCGCACAGCGTCGCTTCGCTCAGGGTTTGCAGGTGTCGATAATGTTGCTGGCCCATGTTGCCGGCGCCGATCAGGGCGATTCGAAGGGGCGAATTCAAGGCGCGATCCTCTTGTGATTGTTATTGGAATACCACTCCAGCAACAATTTAGAACCGAGTTCCAGAATCAAAAACCCACCAATCCGAGAACCGTGCGAACACCGCACAACTTTTCCCCTGTAGGAGCTGCCGCAGGCTGCGATCTTTTGATCCTGTCTTTAAAAACAACATCAAAAGATCGCAGCCTGCGGCAGCTCCTACAGGGGATTGTGGCTATTAGATGAACAGTTCCGAGGCCAGACTGGCTGCTGATAATTCTTTGGTGAATGTCAGCAACAGCGGCGCCAGTTCATGCAAGCGTGCGCCCGGCATGCGCGCACTGGGGCCGGCGATACTCAGCACGCCGATCACTCGACCATCCGTAGGATGTTTCACCACCGCGGCAATGGCCGAAGTGCCGACCGCCGAGCTTTCTTCAACGCAGGCATAACCCTGTTCACGGGCCAGGCGCAGGCGTTCCAGCAATTCGATATTGGAACGCGGCGCATTCGGCCCGACACCCGCCGGCACCTCCGCCGCCTGACGTTCGACCATCGACAGCGCCTCGGCGTCGGTCATGCACGCCAGCCACGCATGCC
Organism: Pseudomonas sp. PB103; assembly: GCF_009764635.1. Taxonomy (NCBI): domain Bacteria; kingdom Pseudomonadati; phylum Pseudomonadota; class Gammaproteobacteria; order Pseudomonadales; family Pseudomonadaceae; genus Pseudomonas; species Pseudomonas sp. PB103. The sequence continues at coordinate 26,514 of NZ_RWIL01000075.1, forward strand.
CGGACGCAGTGTAGAACAGCGGCGCATCGCGGCCCATGTCCGGGTCATAGCGCAGACCGGTGCGCGCGCCTTGCGCTTTGGCAATCCAGGTTTGGCGCTCGCCGTCGATCACGCCCAGGCGCACCAGCTCGCCGCTCTCTTGCGCCAGCCGATCAAGCACCGGCTGAACGATGTCGGCACCGCTGCTCGACAAGTATTGAAAGCCCATCGCAACCAGTTTGGTCGACAGGTGATAACGCAGGGTCTCCGGATTCTGCCGCACGTAGCCCAGGCGGATCAGCTCGGCGAGCAAGCGATGCGTTGCGCTCTTGGGGATGTCCAGTTGCTCGGCCAGCGTCTGCATCGGCAGCCCGCGCGAATCACTGGTGAGGCTTTCCAGCACGCTGAAAACCCGTTCGATTTGACTGCCGGCCATGGAGAAATCCAAATGAAATTTCGCCGATTCTAGAAGACATCCTTGGCAAAGCGAAATCTGCAACCGCCCGTTCGATAACCGCCCGCTTTGTCGGCCCAAGACTTGTCGAGCGGTGCCGCCACTGGTTATTTTCTGGAATCAAATTCCAAAAAAAATTCAGCGCTGGAGCCTTGTTTGATGTCTGTCGAACTTCCCGAAATCGACTGCGACGTGTTGGTCGTCGGCTCCGGCGCCGCCGGGTTGTCGGCGGCCGTCACTGCGGCGTGGCATGGCCTGAAGGTTATCGTCGTGGAAAAAGATCCGGTCTTCGGTGGTGCTACCGCGTGGTCGGGCGGCTGGGCGTGGGTGCCGTGCAATCCACTGGCACGTCGGGCCGGCATCATCGAAGACGTCGAACAACCGCGCACCTATTTGCGCCATGAACTGGGCGAGCATTTCGACCCGGCAATGATCGACGCCTTCCTGACCGCCGGGCCACGCATGGTGGCGTTTTTCGAGCAGCACACCGTCCTGCAATTTGCCGACGGCAACGCCATTGCCGACATTCATGGCGACACGCCGGGCGCTGGCACCGGTGGACGTTCTGTCATCGCCGCCCCTTACGACGGACGCAAAGTCGGGCGCTTGCTCAAGCGTCTTCGTACAACGATGCGCGAAACGTCCTTCATGGGCATGCCGATCATGGCCGGCGCGGATCTTTCGGCGTTCCTCAATTTGACTCGTTCGCTGAAAGCGGCGTGGCATGTGACGCGACGTTTTACTCGGCACCTGCTCGACCTCGCGATTCACGGCCGGGCAATGCAACTGGTCAACGGCGTGGCGCTGGTCGCGCGACTGGCGAAATCCGCCGAAGACCTCGGGGTATTGCTGTGGCACTCAGCGCCAGTTACCGAACTGCTGCAGGACGGAAACCGCGTTTCGGGAGCCTTGATCAACAGCCGTAAAGGCCCGATCCGCATCCGTGCGCGCAAAGCCGTGGTACTCGCGGCGGGAGGCTTCGCCAACGATATCGAACGGCGCAAAGCCCTGTTCCCACGCACGCCAACCGGCCACGAGCATTGGGCGCTGCCGCCGCTGGCCGTCAACGGCGATGGCCTGCGCCTGGGGGAAAGCGTCGGCGCGCGGGTCAACACCGATGTCGCTTCACCGGTGGCGTGGGCACCGGTGTCGCAAGTGCCACATTCCGACGGCAGCACCGGCCATTTCCCACACATCATCGAGCGCGGCAAACCCGGAATCATCGGTGTGCTGCGCAACGGTCAGCGCTTCGTCAACGAAGCCAACGGTTACTACGACTATGTCAGCGCCATGGTTGCCGCCGCGCCGGAAGGCGAAGAAGTCGCCTCGTGGCTGATCTGCACCCACGCCTTTCAACGGCGTTATGGCCTTGGCATATCGAGGCCGTTTCCGCTGCCAGTGTCAGAATTTATCCGCAGCGGCTATCTGAAAACCGGTAACAGCGTTGAAGAATTGGCCAGTGCTTGCGGCATCGACCCGGGCGGCTTGCGCCAGACTCTCGACGATTACAATCGCCATGCACGCAACGGCGAAGACCCGCAATTCGGGCGCGGCTCAACACCTTACAACCGCAAACAGGGTGACCCGGCGAACCTGCCCAACCCCTGCGTTGCCCCGATAGACACCGGCCCGTTCTATGCCGTGAAAGTCCAGCCGGGCTGTTTCGGCACCTTCGCCGGCCTCAAGGTCAACCCGCACGCGCAAGTGCTCGACGCCAACGAACACGCCATCACCGGGCTCTACGCGGCAGGCGGCGACATGGCCAGCATCATGGGCGGCCACTACCCGGCAGGCGGGATCAACCTCGGCCCGGCGCTGACGTTCGGTTACATCGCCGCCCGGCACATCGCCGGCATCACTGCTTTCGAACAGGAGATCGACCATGCAGCACATCGTTAATGCCCAGGGCTTGAACATGCCGAAACTCGGCCTCGGCACCTGGCCGATGCTCGGCGACGAATGCACCCGCGCCGTCGAGCAGGCGCTGGAACTCGGTTATCGCCACATCGACACGGCAGCGGCCTACAACAATGAAGACGCGGTCGGACAAGCGCTGGCGAATACGCCGACACCGCGCGAGCAGATCCATGTCACCAGCAAAGTCTGGTGGGATCAGCTGCAACCCGATGCCATGCGCCACTCCATGGCGCGCAGCCTCAAAGCCTTGCGCAGCGACTACGTCGATTTGTTCATGATCCACTGGCCGAGCACGGACTGGGATTTACCCCGTACGCTCGAAACATTGGCGTCATTCAAGGAACAGGGGTTGGCCCGCAACATCGGCGTGGCGAATTTCCCCCTGGCGCTGCTGCGCAAAGTCGTCGAGGAATACGGGATTTGTCTGTCAGCGATTCAGGTCGAGTACCACGTTCTCCTCGGCCAAAACGCCCTGCTCGACTACGCCCGCCAACACGACATGGCACTGACGGCCTACACCCCGTTGGCGCGCAACAAAGTCTCGGACATCCCGCAGATCCAACAGATCGCGCAAAAGCACGGCGTGCTGCCGACCCAGGTCGCCTTGAAATGGTTGCTCGATCAGCCCAACGTTGCGGCCATTCCCAAGGCCAGCAGCCAGACCAATCAACTGGCCAACCTGGCCTCGCTGAAGGTCGAACTCGACGATGAAGACCGCGCATTGATTGCCGCACTGCCGAAAAATCAACGCCAGGTCAGCCCGGATTTCGCGCCTGAATGGGATGCCTTTGATCGCTGATCGATGACCTGCTGAAAGAAACCCGCCACCGGATTGAATTCGCGGGCCGGGCGATCGTCAATAACAGGCCCGACCTCGTCTGCACGAGGCCGGGCCTGTTTGCGTGTGGCCAATAGACGGACGACCGGACTGGCGCCACACTCACACACCAGCAACACTCATCACCACGTGCTATTCACCCGATACAAACAGAGGATTCCCACATGCTATGGAAAAAAGGCCGACGCAGTGACAACGTCGTCGATGCCCGTGGTGATGATGCCGGCGGTGGCGGCGGCATGCGCTTCGGCGGCGGCAAAGGCCTGAGCCTGGGCGCGATCCTGCTGATCGTCGGGATCGGCTGGATCACTGGGCAGGATCCATTGCAGATCCTCGGCCAGCTCACCGGGCAATCCACCCAGCAAGCGGCGCCGACCTCGCAAACTCGTCAGGCGCCGCCGGCCAATGATGAGCAAGCCGAATTCGTCCGTTCGATCCTCGGTGATACCGAAGACACTTGGGGAGCGATTTTCCAACAGGCCGGGCGCCAATACAAAGACCCGACGCTGGTGCTGTTCAGCAATCGGGTGAATTCCGCCTGCGGCCTGGCAACGTCCGCCACCGGCCCGTTCTATTGCCCGGCTGACCAGAAGGTTTATCTGGACATGGCGTTCTTCCAGGAAATGTCGCAACGCTTCAAGGCTGCCGGCGATTTCGCCCAGGCCTACGTGATCGCGCACGAAGTCGGACACCATGTACAGACGCTGCTCGGCGTCTCGGCGAAAATTCAGACAGCCCGCCAGCAAGGTCGGCAGATGGAAGGCGCCGGCGGTTTGTTGGTGCGTCAGGAATTGCAGGCTGACTGTCTGGCTGGCGTTTGGGCCTACAGTGCGCAGAAGCGCCTGAACTGGCTGGAACCGGGCGACATCGAAGAAGCCTTGAACGCGGCCAACGCCATCGGTGATGATCGCTTGCAGCAACAGGGTCAGGGTCGTGTGGTGCCGGACTCGTTTACCCACGGTACGTCGGCGCAAAGGGTGCGCTGGTTCAAAACCGGATTCGCGCAGGGCCAGGTCGGCCAGTGCGACACCTTCGCGGCGAAAAACCTGTAAATGCATAAATGGCTTTTGGCGTTACTGATAGTTGGCAGCACTGCGCAAGCCGCCGGTGTCGATGCAATCAGCCCGGGTCGCTTGCAACTCAAGGCCGGCGAAATGGCAGTGGGTATCGGCCCCGCGCCGGAGAAGATTGAGCGTGTGCTGATCGTCATTCATGGCCGTTTGCGCAACGCCGAGACCTATCGCAAAAGCGCCGAGAGCGCGGCCGAACTGGCCGGGCAAAGTGCGCACACGCTGGTGATCGCGCCACAGTTTCTCAATGAAAGCGATGTCGCTTTGTACTCGTTGCCTGCGACGTTGCTGCGCTGGCAAGGTAACGATTGGATGGGCGGCGGGTTATCCACAGGGCCGAATCCGTTGAGTTCCTACGCGGCGCTGGACGAAATCGTCGCGCGGATCAGCGATCGCAAACAGTTTCCCGACGTGAAGCAGATCGTTATTTTCGGACACTCTGGCGGCGGTCAGGTGGTGCAGCGTTATGCCCTGCTGGCCAAGGATCAGCCCGCGCTGAAGGCCAACGGCATTCGTTTGCGCTACGTGGTGGCCAATCCTTCGTCCTATGCGTACTTCAATGAACAGCGGCCGGTGGCGTTCGATCATGCCAAGTGCGTGGGTTTCAATCGCTGGAAGTACGGTCTGACAGACATGCCGGTGTACGCCGGTGGGCAAACGCCGTTGCAGCTTGAGAGCAGTTACATCAAACGCGAGATGATTTATCTGCTGGGGCAGCAGGACATCGATCCCAAGCATCCGGCGCTGGACAAGCGATGTGAAGCCGAGGCGCAAGGTGCCTATCGTCTGGAGCGTGGGAAGTTGTACTTCGGCTATTTGCTGCGCCGCCATCCGGAAGGGGTGAATCAGCGGCTGGTTGAAGTGCCCGGGGTCGGGCATAACGGCGATGGCATGCTGACCTCGCCGGAGGGGCAGAAGGCGTTGTTTGAATAAGTCCTGTATTGAATGATCTGCCGCCATCGCTGGCAAGCCAGCTCCCACAGTGGGTTGTGTCGCACACATTTTGCATCCACTGAAAATCCCTGTGGGAGCTGGCTTGCCAGCGATGAGGCCATATCAAACAACCGAAATGTCAGGTAAACAACATCCTGCGCAACTCGACACAATCCTTGGCATGCCAATCGGTCAACTCAGGCCACGGGTTATCCGGCAAATTCACCAATACCGTGCGCGCCCCCGCCGCTCGCCCGCAATCCAGATCAAAGCGGTAATCACCGACCATCACCATCTCGCTGGCCGCCACATCCCAGGCCTCTGCCAACTTCAGCAATCCACCCGGGTGCGGCTTCGGTGGCGCTTCGTCGCGGCCCAGCACATCGTCCACCGCAAAGCAGTCAGCCAAACCAATCGCCTCCAGCGTCACATGCGCCAACTCCCGCGCGTTGCGGGTGAGGATGCCAAGGCGATAACCGCGCGCGTGCAGATCACGCACCAATTCCACCGCCCCGGTCGCCGGGGTCGAGCCCAGTGCCAGATCGCGTTCGTGCTCAAGCAACCACGCATGTTTGGCCGCCGCCTCATCCGCCGGCAACGCGGCGAGATGCGTAAGGATGTCGTCCTGCGGCGGAATCGCCAATGCCACGCGAATCGCCGCAAAGTCATGCACGGCAACGGTCAGCGTGCCGTCCATGTCGAACACCCAATGGCGAACGTCGCTCAGGCTCATGCCCAATCCTTGCGATGACGAATCAGGCCTTCCTGCGTCACCGACGCGACCAGTTGCCCGGCGCGGTTGTACACGCTGCCACGGGAAAAACCACGGGAATTGCCGGCCCACGGACTGTCCATCGCGTAGAGCAACCAGTCATCGGCGCGCAGATCGTTGTGGAACCACAGCGCGTGATCGAGGCTGGCGACCTGCATGTCTTTCTGCCAGACCGATTTGCCGTGGGGCAGCATAGAGGTGGTCAGCAGACCGAAGTCCGAGGCGTAGGCCAGCAGGTATTTGTGCAGCGCGGGAATGTCGGCCAGCGCACCGTCTGCACGGAACCACACGTACTTCACCGGATCGGCCGGTTGCGGGTTGTACGGATCCTTTTCAGTGACCGGGCGCACTTCGATCGGCTTCGGGCACAGCAGCTTTTCACGCATGTGCTCGGGGATCAGTTGCGCGCGTTGCTGGAACAGCTCCAGCTCCGACGGCAAGTTTTCCGGGCCGACCACGACAGGCATCTGGCTCTGGTGTTCGAAGCCGGCTTCGTCGTACTGGAACGAAGCGCTGCAGGTAAAAATCGGATGGCCCTTCTGGATCGCCGTGACGCGGCGGGTGCTGAAACTGCCGCCATCGCGCACGCGATCAACCGAATAAACCACTGGCAATTTGGCGTCGCCCGGACGCAGGAAATAACCGTGCATCGAGTGCACATGGCGCGCTTCTTCAACCGTCTGACTGGCCGCCGACAGCGACTGACCGAGCACCTGACCACCGAACAACTGACGGAAACCCAAGTCCTGGCTACGGCCACGGAACAGGTTTTCTTCGATCGGTTCCAGGGTCAGCAGGTCGACCAGATCTTCCAACACTTGGCTCATTCAGACTCTCCTCACACAAAGCTATGCCGCGCAGTCTTGGCTGCGGCGGGCGATTCAGGTTCTGGCACGGGCCAATGATTTGGCGGCCATTGTAAACGTCCGTGTCGGCTTAGCCATGCAAGGTTTGCAGCCATTGTTCCCGGGTGATGCGGTACAGCACATGCCTGCGCAACGGATGATCGGCGGCAAGCTTGGGGTGATCGAAATCATCCTCCGGGGCGTGATGCATGCCGATCGCCTGCATGACCTTCTCCGAAGGCAGATTGGTTTGCGCGGTGAAAGAGACGATTTCCTTCAAGGCCAAGCGGTCAAAGCCGCAACGCAGAGCGGTCCACGCCGCTTCACTGGCATAACCGAGCCCCCAATGTTCCTTGGCCAGACGCCAGCCGATCTCCACCGCCGGGGTGAACGGCGCGTCGAACCCGACCACGCCGAGCCCGGTGAAACCGATGAATTCGCCGCTGTCCTTGCGCTCCAGCGCCCACAAGCCGAAACCGTGCTCGGCAAAATGCCCGCGCACGCGGCCGATCATCGACGCGCTTTCCAGTCGGCTCAAGGGTGCCGGAAAGTAGCGCATCACCTGCGGATCGGCGCACATCGCCGCAAATGCCGGCAAATCCTCGTCCTGCCACTGACGCATCACCAGCCGCGCGCTTTGCAGTTCCAGTATCGGCTCCATCGTGCCCCTCCGTTTCCATGCCGCAAGTCTACATCGCTGGTAGGATCCTTCACTCTTTCCTACGTTCCTACATGAAACCGACATGCCATTGCCGCTGATCTACCACGAAGACTACAGCCCCGAGTTTCCGGCGGATCACCGCTTCCCGATGGACAAGTTTCGTCTGCTGCGCGATCACTTGGTCGACAGCGGTCTGACCCGCGATGCTGACCTGCTGCGCCCCGAGATCTGCCCCAACGACATCCTCGCCCTCGCCCATGACCGTGCGTATATCGAACGCTACATGAGCGGCGAGTTGTCCCGCGAAGACCAACGGCGCCTTGGCCTGCCTTGGAACGAAGCTTTGGCGCGGCGTACGGTGCGCGCGGTTGGCGGTTCGATTCTGGCGGCGGAACAAGCCCTGGAGCATGGCCTGGCCTGTCACTTGGCCGGCGGCACCCATCACGCGCATTACGACTACCCGGCGGGATTCTGCATCTTCAATGACTTGGCGATCATCAGCCATTATTTGCTGCAAAGCGGCCGGGTCAATCGCGTGCTGATCTTTGACTGCGATGTGCATCAGGGTGACGGCACGGCGCGGATTCTTCATGACACGCCGGAGGCGATTACCGTTTCCCTGCACTGCGAAAAGAATTTTCCTGCACGCAAAGCCGAAAGTGACTGGGACATTCCACTGCCCAAAGGCATGGGCGATGGCGATTATTTGAAGGTGGTCGACGACACGCTCAACTATTTGCTGCCGCTGTATCAACCGGATCTGGTGCTGTACGACGCCGGCGTTGATGTGCACAAGGACGACGCCCTCGGTTATTTACAACTGACGGACGAAGGCGTCGCCGCCCGTGATGAAAGCGTGATGCGCCATTGCCTGGGCCGCGACATTCCGGTGATGGGCGTGATCGGCGGCGGCTACAGCAAGGATCGCCACGCCCTTGCCCGCCGCCACGGCATCCTCCATCACAGCGCACAACGGGTCTGGCAGTCACACGGTTGTCATTGAGCTGTGCTGCGTTACCCACAATCGCTGTGGAACTGCCTGTGGATAACCTGCGTGAAAGAGCCTACAGCCCACATCCACCATGGCCTACAGAACACTGGTCAATTTTTAACCACCACAAACTTGTAGGAGCAGAGCTTGCTCGCGAAAGCGGTCTTTCATTCAGTATTGTTGGTGGCTGACACACCGCTTTCGCGAGCAAGCTCAGCTCCTACAAGGGATTTGCGCTGTTAGAATGCGCGGCTTATCCCGCCATACCGCAGCGCACGCCATGACCCAGAACGCCGTCTCCTCCCCCGCTCACGTCGCCATCATCGGCGGTGGCCCTGCCGGCCTGATGGCCGCCGAAGTGCTGAGCCAGGCCGGAATCCGCGTCGATCTGTACGACGGCATGCCCTCGGTGGGCCGCAAATTCCTCCTGGCTGGCGTTGGCGGGATGAACATCACCCACTCCGAAGCGTACCCGGCGTTCCTCTCGCGCTACGCCGAACGTGCACCGCAAATCGCCCCGCTGCTGCGCGGCTTCGATGCTGACGCGTTGTGTAAATGGATTCACGATCTCGGTATCGAAACCTTTATCGGCAGCTCCGGCCGCGTATTCCCTACCGACATGAAAGCCGCGCCGCTACTTCGCGCCTGGCTCAAGCGTCTGCGCGACAGCGGCGTAGTTATCCACACCCGCCATCGCTGGCTCGGCTGGGATGAACACGGTGCGCTGCGCATCGACAGCCCGGAAGGTGAAATCACCGTCAAACCCGACGCCACCCTGCTCGCCCTCGGCGGCGGCAGTTGGTCGCGCCTCGGTTCCGACGGCGCCTGGATGCTGCCACTGGAGCAACGCGGTGTAGGACTTGCGCCGCTGCAGCCAAGTAATTGTGGCTTCGAGGTGCAGGCCTGGAGCGAGTTGATGGTCAGCAAATTCGCCGGCGCGCCGCTGAAAAATATCGCCATTGGTTTGAACGATGACATTCCGCGCTTGGGTGAATGCGTGATCACTGCGACCGGGATTGAAGGCAGTCTGATTTACGCGCTGTCAGCGCCGATTCGTGAGGCGATCAATCAGTATGGCGCGGCGGTTGTTCACATCGACCTGCTGCCCGGCCGGCCTGTGGATAAGTTACAGGCGGGATTGAGCAAGCCACGCGGTTCGCGTTCGATGGCCAAGCATCTGCACAGCCAGGTCGGGATTGATGGGGTGAAAGCGGCGTTGTTGCGTGAGCTGACCGATGCTGCGACTTTCGCCGATCCGGCGCTGTTGGCCCGGGCGATCAAGACGTTGCCGCTGACCTTGGTGAAACCGCGGCCGCTGGACGAAGCGATCAGCAGTGCCGGTGGCGTGACGTTTGAGGCGATGGATGAGCGCTTGATGCTCAAGGCCTTGCCGGGGGTGTTCTGCGCGGGAGAGATGCTCGATTGGGAAGCGCCGACGGGCGGCTATCTGCTGACAGGCTGTTTCGCCAGCGGCCGGGCGGCAGGGTCGGGGATCCTACAGTGGCTCAAACACCCTAACCCTGTAGGAGCTGACGAGTGAAACGAGGCTGCGATCTTTTGATCTTCGGCAATCAAGATCAAAAGATCGCAGCGTGCCGCAACTCCTACAGGAGTTACGGCTTACGCTTACGAGGGCCGGTGTTAAATACCGGCACCTTGCGCACAGGCTTGATCGAAGGCTCCGGCGCCTGCGTCTCACCGCTATCCACCCATTTGCCCAGATTACGCTTGCCGCCACCACCAGAAGCTTTCGGCTTCTTCGGTTTCTTCGGCTTCTTGATCACCTGACCGCTGGCGTCGGTGTCCGGCACGCGGTGCTCAGGTTCGAAGTCCGGCTCGTTCTGACGCTTCAAAGTCTGGCGCGTCAGCATTTCAATCGCCGACAACATGTTCACTTCATCCGCGCACACCAGCGAGATCGCCTCACCGGTTGCACCCGCACGGCCGGTACGGCCAATACGGTGGATGTAGTCTTCGGCCACGATTGGCAGATCAAAGTTGATCACCAACGGCAAATCTTCAATATCCAGACCACGGGCAGCAACGTCGGTCGCGACCAGAATCTGCACTTCACTGAGCTTGAAACGATCCAGCGCGCGCTGACGAGTCGCCTGCGGTTTGTCGCCGTGGATACCGTCGGCGTTCACACCCAGACCCTGAAGTTTTTCCACCAGCGCATCGACGCCGTTGCGGGTCTTGGCGAACACCAGCACCTGCTTCCACTTGTTCTTGCGCATCAGGTGCACGAACAGTTCGGCCTTGCGCTTCTTGTCCACCGTGACGATCCACTGCTTGACGGTGTTGGCGGCGACGTTGCGCGGGCTGACTTCAATGCTCAGCGGATCGTTGAGCATCTGCCCTGCCAGCAGACGGATGTCATCGGAGAACGTCGCGGAGAACAGCAGGGTCTGGCGCTTCTTCGGCAGCATGCGATAAATGTTCGCCAGTTCTTCGGAGAAGCCCAGGTCGAGCATGCGATCGGCTTCATCCAGCACCAGAGTCTGCAACTGATCGAGTTTCAGCGCGTTCTGGCGGAACAGGTCGATCAGGCGACCCGGCGTGGCGACCAGCACATCGACGCCGCCGCGCAGCTTCATCATTTGTGGGTTGATGCTGACGCCGCCGTAAACCGCATAAGTGCGCAGCGGCAGGTTTTCGGCGTACTGGCGCACAGATTCATGAACCTGCTCGGCCAGCTCGCGGGTCGGCACCAGAATCAGCGCACGCGCCGAGTTGGCAGCGACTTTCGGCCCTTCCATGCTCAGCAACTGCAACAGTGGCAAGGCGAAACCGGCGGTTTTGCCGGTGCCCGTCTGGGCGGCGGCCATCAGGTCGCGACCGGCCAGAACGGCTGGGATGGCTTGCGCCTGCACCGGCGTCGGGGTCTGGTAGCCGAGCGTCTCAAGGGAGCGCAGCAAGGGTTCGATCAGGCCAAGGGTGGCGAAAGTCATGGGAGTACCGTAGGAAAAGATGACGCGGGCATGCAATGCCGCGCAGTTTACCCTAATTCGTACGCGTTTCTGTGGGAACGGCTGTCGGCGCCACGACTGGCGGCTGTGCTGGGCGGCGCCACTGCGGCAAGCCAATCAGCACCACGGCGCTGATGATCACCAGCATCGCCAGCGCTTCCTCGATCCCGATGGTTTCGCCAACAAACACGATCCCGAGCAACACCGCCACCGCCGGGTTGACGTAGGCATAACTGGTCGCCGCCGCCGGGCGTACGTGCTTGAGCAGATACATATAAGAGTTGAAGGCGATGATCGAGCCGAAGAAGATCAGGTACGCCAACGCCAGCCAGCCTTCCATCGGCGGCACGGCTTGCAGGCGTTCGCCACTGACGGCGCTACCCATCAGCAGCACCACACCGCCAACGAGCATTTCCACCGCACTGGCCATCGCCCCCTGCGGCAACGGCAAATGTTTGCTCCACACCGAACCGAACGCCCAGGTCGCCGCCGCAAAAATCAGCAGCGCTGCGCCCATCGGGCTCGATTGCAGGTTGGAGCCCATGTTGAGCATGGCGATGCCGATGATTCCCAAGGCCACTCCGGCCCATTCCAGACGGGTATTGCGCGCACCCCAGAAATAACCAAACAGCAAAGTGAACAGCGGCACCGTTGCCACTGCCAAGGCTGCGACACCCGAAGCCACGCCCGTGTGCTCAGCCACACTCACCGCGCCATTACCGAAACTGAGCAGCAAAATCCCGATAATTCCCGCCGCTTTCCACTGCGCCCAGGTCGGTGCCGGCGCCCCGCGCCAGCGCAGGAACGCGTACATCAACGTGCCCGCGATCACGAAGCGCACACCACCGAGCATCAGCGGTGGCCAGTACTCAACGCCGATGCGGATCACCAGGTAGGTCGATCCCCAAATCACATACAACGCAAAAAACGCGGCGATCAGCGGTAGAGAAAAACGGCGCAAGGCAGACATGAGTGGCTCGACTGTCAGGATCAGGGATTGGATTATTCTAGAAAGGCACACGGGCAAAAATAAGCTACAAAACCTGTTTATCAGGCCGGTACACTTTGGAAATCACGGAGATCGACGGCTTAAACCGCGATTTCGAAAGTCTGGCATTTTCAGGAGTTCGATCTTGGACAAATACGACCGCATGCTGCTCAGCGCTCTGCTCGAAAACGGCCGTGCGTCTTACGCCGATCTGGCGCGCAAGGTGAACCTGTCAGCGCCCGCGGTGGCCGAACGCGTGGCCAAGCTTGAGGCATCCGGAGTAATCACCGGATATGAGGCGAAAATCGACCTGTCGAAAATCGGCTTACCGATCCAGTGCATGATCGAATTGCGTCTGCACCAGAACGGCAGTCAGAAGGTCTACGACGAACTGGTGAAGATCCCGCAACTGACCGAGTGCTTTCGAGTGACGGGCGATCCGTGCGTGATGATGAAAGGCGCGGTGGGTTCAATGCCGGAGTTGGAAGAGCTGATCAATCGCGTGGCGAAATTCGGCTTCAGCAAGACATCGATCGTGCTGTCGAGCGCCATCGAAAAGCGCGTGCCGCTCGGCCATATCGAAAACAACGGAAAGTGAATAAATCGCGTGACCGCCCCTCTCCCTGCACAGAAACAATCTTCCATCCCCTGTAGGAGCTGACGAGTGAAACGAGGCTGCGATTTTTTGATCTTTCACCTCTAGATCAAAAGATCGCAGCCTGCGGCAGCTCCTACAGAGGATCGGGTGGCGTCAGCGATAGCGTTGCAGGTGTTCGCTGACTTTCGCGGCGGGGACTTTCTGCAGTTTGCACAGCAGGTCGTGCGACAGCTCGCGCACGCCGTGCTTGTGGCGCAACTCTTCGGCCAGATGCGCCATCAGGTTGGCCGCCATCTCGGCGTCGGCCATGGCCCGGTGAGCCTGGCCGGTGTGCGGCAGGCGCGCGAATGTGGTGAGGGTGCCAAGCTTGTGATTCGGCGCTGCCGGCATCAAGCGTCGGGCCAGCAGTAACGAGCAGGCAAAATTCTGCAACCGCGTGCGCTTGATCCGCCCCAGTTCAAAGTCCCAGAACTTCTGGTCGAACGAGGCGTTGTGCGCGAGCAGCGGCGTGCAGCCGACAAACTCGTTGACCTCGTTCATCACCTTCTCGGCCGGCGGCGCGGTGCGCAGCATGGCGTTGCTGATGCCGGTCAGTTGTTCGATGAACGCGGGAACGCGCACGCCGGCGTTCATCAGGCTCTGGTAACGCTCGACGATGCGGCCGTTTTCCAGCATGACCACGGCGATTTCCGTGGCGCGACAGCTGCTGTTCGGCGAGAGGCCGGTGGTTTCAAAGTCGATGACTGCAATGCGTTCCAAACCGGGTTCAACTCCGTACAAAAATCAATTCTTGAGCAACAGCGCGCCTTCGATCGGCACGTAACGGCTGGCCGCGCGAATCAGCGAGTTGGCAGTCAGTCCCGGCACGCCATAGGCGACCGCTTGCACACCGTGTTTGCTGATGATGCGTTCGAGCAGCATGTCGAAATCGCCATCACCGGAGGCCAGAACGACTTCGTCGACGTGGTCGGCGGCGTCCATGATGTCGAGGGTGATGCCGACGTCCCAGTCGCCCTTGGCCGAGCCGTCACTGCGCTGGATGTACGGCTTGAGCTTCACGGTGAAGCCGAGGTTGCGCAGGATCTGCTGGAACTGCTGCTGCTTGCTGTCGCCACGGTCGATCGCGTAGGCGTAGGCCTCGACAATCTGCCCGTCCTTGCTGATGTCCGCCCACAGCGCCGCATAGTTGAAATGGCAACCATAGGCCTGACGCACGGTGTAGTAGAGGTTCTGCACGTCGGCGAACACTGCGATTTTTTTCACCGGAGTTCCTGTGGGCGCGCAAGCGCACGAAGCGGGATCGGGCGCGGGGCCCGAAAAAGGCGCTCAGTATGCCAGCCATGAGGAAGGTTCAGCGAATAATCACCGGCAGGCGCCGAGGTGCTACTGACGAGTGGTGAATGTGGTGAGGGGATTTAGCGAAACGTCGCACCGCGCCGATGGGCTGCGCAGCAGTCCCAAAAACTGGGGCCGCTCCGCTGCCCAACGGGGCGGTGCGACGTTTCGCTAAATCCCCTCGCCACAGAGTTAGCGTGAAGTTTAGAGATGGGTCAGACGAAGGAGTCGTCGTCATCGAAGAACGATGAGTTGTCGTCGCTGCTGTAATCGGTGTCGGTGAACCCGCCCTGATCGTTGCCGGCCATACGCTGATCATCGCCCCAGCCACTGTTGCTCTGGTCGGCAACCTGCGCCGGTTCTTCCTTGATCACTTCAACGATTTCTTCCGGTTGCTGGTTGTGATGGAACAGGCTGCTGATGCCCTGCGCCAGCATTACACCACCGGCCACACCGGCGGCGGTTTTCAAGGCGCCGCCAAGGAAGCTGCCGCCCGCTGCCGGAGCCGCTTGTTGCGCATAGTTGGGCGGCGCTGCACCGAAGTTCTGTTGTGGCGCGGGCGCGCCGAAACTCTGCTGCGGGGCCGGTTCACGCCAGCCGCCCGTGGAAGACGGGGCAGCACTTTGGGTCGGCGCCGGACGCGGGCTGCCACCGAAAATACTCGACAGGAATCCACCGCTACCACTCGAAGCAGGCGCAGCACTCTGGGCCTTGGCCGATTGCAATTCAGCCTGCAAACGCTGGACTTGCTGGGTCAGTTGTTTGTTCTGCTCATCGAGGCTCTTCAGCGCAGCCTCTTGCACCAGAATCGCCTGGGTCATGAAATAACCTGCCGCCGGCTGGCGGGTCAGGTGTTCCTTGATCCGCGATTCAGCCTGGGCGTCGCGCGGGGCTGCCTCCGTTTCGGCCTGTTGCAACCGGGAAAACAGTCCATCGATCAGGGTTTGCTCTTCGCTGTTCATGGCGACCTCGTAGATTGCCGGGGATAACGTTGCCCTCGCCCACTTTGAGTGAGGTGCTCTCCTGTAATGGAGACAGTGACAAAACGTTTCAATGACCTTTACCGAATGTTTACGTTTGTGCCGCCGCGCGCATCATCGGTTAAAGTGAGCCACTGTTTTCGACCTGCGATACCGACTGATGAATGCCCTCGAAGTACTGCGCGACTCTTTGTATTTTTTCAAACGCCATTTGGGCAGCATCGTGCAGTTGTGTCTGCCGCTGGTGATTTTCGAAGCGTTGTTGCAGCAAGTGGTCGATCACAACACCGACCCGGACAGTTTTTCCTCGGTCAGTGTGGTCGTCGGCCTGTTGGTCTATCCGCTCTACACCGCTGCACTGATCCTGTTTCTCGACGCCCGCACCCGAGGCGAGTCGCCGCGCACCCTTGATCTGCTGGCGATGTCGGCCCGCCTGTGGCCGCGTTTCGCGCTGTTGACCGCGCTCAACACGTTGTTGATCTTGCTCGGCCTGTCGCTGTACTTCCTGCCGGGCCTGATACTGATGGTCATGCTTGCGTTCGGTGAGTACCTGCTGGTGCTGCGCGGCCTCGCCCCGTTGCAGGCAATGAAAGAAAGCCTGCGCCTGACCCGCGGGCATTTCTGGCGAATTCTGCTGTGCATTCTGTGTGTGATGACGCCACTGTGGCTGCTCAAGGGCGCGACGCTGGCGGTCTATCCCGAGCCGCAGAACCCGGCGATTGCCGTGCTGATCGAAAGCGCCCACAGCTTCCTGCAACTGTTCACCAGCGTGGTGTTGTTTCGCCTGTTCATGCTCATCAGCGAATTGCCTGACAAACGTGACGGAGCGGTCTGACAGCGCAGCGCTTGGGCATGGCGACCGCCCTCAGGTATGCTCGGGGCCACTTTCTGTAACGCTATAAGCCGAGCCATGACCCGTCTACTGCGCTACACCCTGTTGCTTGTTGTGCTCGCCATCGCCGTGATCGGCGGGCTGATTTTCAGCCTGACTTGGCGCCCCGATGCCCGCGAAACCCTGCCGGTCAGCTGTACCGGGAAACCACCGACGCTGGTGCCGGGGCAAGCGCTGAAAGTCATGACCTGGAACGTGCAGTTTCTCGCCGGCAAGCGCTACGTGTTCTGGAATGACCTGGCCCAGGGCGACGACGAATCGCCGACACTGGAAGACATGGCCTTCAGCCTTGATGAAGTGGCGCGGGTGATCCGTGATGAGCAGCCCGATGTGCTGCTGTTGCAGGAGCTGGATGACGGCGCCAAGGCCAGCGATTATCAGGATCAGCTCAAACTGCTGCAGGAAAGGGTCGCCGACCTGTATCCGTGCAGCGTCAGCGCTTTTGACTGGAAGGCTGACTTCGTTCCTGATCGGCATATCTTCGGCAGTGTCGGCCGGCAACTGGCGACCCTCAGCCGCTACCGCATCGAACACGCCGAACGCCTGCAATTGCCGGTGGCCTCGGCGAACTTCATCAGCCGTCAGTTTCAGCCCAAAGATGCCTTGCTCGCGACCAAGCTGCCGCTCAGCGATGGCGGACAATTGACCGTTTTCAACACGCATCTGGAACGCGCCAGCCAGCCGGACAGCACCTTGCAGACGCAAGTGAGCGCCGTGGCCAAGGTCCTCGACAAATATGAAAGCCAGGGCCTGCCATGGCTGATCGGCGGTGACTTCAACCTGTTGCCGCTCGGGCAATACCGCCGCTTGCCGGTCGAACGGCGTACGCCCTACTCCACCGACAGCGAACTGCATCTGCTGTGGGACAAGTACCCGATGATCCCGACCAACAACGAGGCCGGCGGCATTGACCGTGCGCAGTGGCTGACGCACTACCCCAACGACCCCGGCCTGAATGGCCCGGATCGCACGGTGGACTATCTGTTCTACAGCCCGAAAATCAAACGGATCGAAGCGACGGTGCGCCAGGACGATACCTTGCGCATTTCCGACCACCTGCCGGTCATCGCCCGCTTCCTCCTCCCCGCTGCCCCATAAATCACCACATCCCCGTGTAGGAGCTGCCGCAGGCTGCGATCCTTTGATCTTCAAAAACAACATCAAAAGATCGCAGCCTGCGGCAGCTCCTACATTTGGCGTTGGATCAGCCAGCACACAGGCCAGCAGACACACCGGTTTCGCGAGCAAGCTCGGCTCCTGCAGGGTTACTCGGCAGCAGATTAATCAAGGTAGGAGCTGCCGCAGGCTGCGATCCTTTGATCTTCAAAAACAACATCAAAAGATCGCAGCCTGCGGAAGCTCCTACATTTGGCGTTGGATCAGCCAGCACACAGGCCGGCAGACACACCGGTTTCGCGAGCAAGCTCGGCTCCTGCAGGGTTACTCGGCAGCAGATTAATCAAGGTAGGAGCTGCCGCAGGCTGCGATCTTTTGATCTTCAAGAACAACATCAAAAGATCGCAGCCTGCGGCA
>NZ_RWIL01000076.1:0-21902 GCF_009764635.1 Pseudomonas sp. PB103
CTCCTACATGGGAATACCTGACTCACTGTAGGAGCTGCCGAAGGCTGCGATCTTTTGCTGTTATCAATGCCCCCAAATCAACTCTTCAGTCCAGCCCAGCTCGGCGAAGTCCTGCGCACGCAGGGCACTTTCACCGGCACAAAAAAACTCATCCAGTTGCGGCGGCTTTACCGACGTACCGCTGAGCATCGCATGCACCTGGCCACGGTGATGGATCTGATGCTCAAACAAGTGCGCCAGCATGCGCAAACGGCTGTCGCGTTGCGGCGTGTCACGGGCGATGGTGACGATGCGCGCAAGGTCGGCGTCGCGCAGTTGCTCGCAATAGGCGATCAAGCGCCGATCGACATGGGCCTGTTCGGCACGCAACGCAGCAGCCTCGGTAAACGGTTCGTCCTGAGTGAAAAACACGTAGCAATCGGGATGCGGCTCATCGCCGCGCAACTCGCGTTCCAGCGCATCGACGTAGAACCAGTCGCAGGTGAGGATGTGATTGAGGGTCAGGCGAATGCCCGGAAAAAAGCTCACCCGTGGTGCCGCAAGGTCGGCGTCAGAAAGCTGCGCCCAAGCCTTGGCCAGTCGGTGATTGGCCCAAGCGTTCTGATACGCCTGGGTCAATAGATGATGGGACAGCGGTTGGGTCATGTCGGCGCCCTCTTCACTGATCAAGCTTCGGCAAAGCGCTGCAACTGCATCTCCTGCAAGCGGCTGAGGGTGCGGCGGAACGGGAATTCCAGATAACCCTCGGTGTACAGCGCGTCCATTGGCACGTGTGCCTCGACGTACAGCGGCACCTTACGGTCGTAGCACTCATCGACCAGCGCAATAAAGCGGCGCACACCATCGTCGTGTACCGACAATTGCGGCAGTTCTCGATCCCCTGCCACGACCCGCTCGGCGCCGTCTTCGGTACCACGGGCGATGCGCCCTTCCCGCTTCTGCGCGCTGAGGTTGGGTACCTCGCCCAACAGAATAGCTCGGTAGGTATCGCACAGCGCGATGAAATCCATGGCGGCAAAAGGCTGTTCGCAAAGATCAGCGTAGCGGCACCACAACACCGCCTCGCTGGCTTGCACCACATTCAACATCCGATGTCCGACCGACACCGGCTGGTCACTGACAGATTCCCCGGCCGCCAGAGCCTGAAACACCTCGCCCAACGCACTGGCCGCGCCCGGTGTGGCAACAAAATAACGCTGCAGACCGGCGCCTGGGTGCAGGCGATGATCTTCGGCACCGTTCACCGGCACCACCTGCATGTGCGCCTTGATCGCCGCAATCGCCGGGGTAAAACGGTCACGGTTGAAGCCATCGGCATACAAATCATCCGGCGGCAGGTTGGAAGTGCAGACAACCACCACGCCTTCGTCGAACATCACTTGGAACAGGCGCCCGAGAATGATCGCATCGCCAATGTCATTGACGAACAGTTCATCGAAACACAACACGCGCACTTCGGCAGCGAGCTCTTTGGCCAATGCGCGCAACGGGTCGGCAATGCCGCTCAACTGAAACGAACGCTGGTGAACCCAACCCATGAAATGGTGAAAATGCTGACGTCGCGCCGGCACCCGCAGGCTCTGATAGAACTGATCCATCAGCCAGGTTTTGCCGCGCCCGACCGGGCCCCACAGGTAAACGCCGGTGACCGCGCGGGCTCCGGCATGCAAGGCTTCGTGGCATTTTTGCAGCGCCCAGACCGCGTGTTCCTGAGCTTCATCCTGGATGAAGCCCTTATGTTCGATGGCGTGCTGCCAGGCGCTTAGAGGAGAGTCGAAAGTCATGCGCGGCAGTATGCCACGATGCTCACCGGGAGATATCCAGCCGCGCGATTTTCCCCTGCTTGCTTGATCGTTCCCACGCGCTGCGTGGGAACGCAGCCCGGGACGCTCCGCGTCCCTTCCAGAGCCGAATGCGCAGCGTCCGTTGCAGCATTGCTTTGCTGCGCGTGGGAACGATCAAATCAGTCAGTGATGCCCGCTGCTCGCGACCCGCAAACGATAAAGACCGGACCCCAAGCGCACAAGCCGGCGGATTCTGGCTTAGCTGTAGGCAAAGGCGCAAGGTTGCGTAGCCTGAAAGAGTGTCTGTGGGTGTTGCTTAAACAGTGATGTTTAAGGCGTCGACCACGCATGCATTCCCCCCCGCGGTAACCGGCTGACCGTTGAGCACCAAGCGTATTGACACGCCAATATTACCAGCATCATATTGTCGCCTTATTTCGACCGTAATCTTATTTCCACCATTTGATTTTCATCGAGGACATCGCCATGCATTACAAGGTCTTCGGCCGTAAAACCGGCCTGCGTGTTTCGGAACTGGCGCTGGGCGCTGGCAACTTCGGCACCGGGTGGGGCCACGGCGCGGAGCGCGATGAAGCCAAGCGCATTTTTGATGGCTATCTCGAAGCCGGGGGCAATTTCATTGATACCGCCAATGGCTATCAGGGTGGGCAATCGGAATCGATGCTCAGCGAGTTCATCGCTCCGGAGCGCGATCGTCTGGTGATCGCCAGCAAATACACGATGGGTACTACACCAGCGGACGGCATTTCCCACACCGGCAACAGCCGTAAAAACATGGTGCGCGCCGTCGAAGAAAGCCTGAAACGCTTGAACACCGATCACATCGATCTGTTCTGGGCGCATATCAGCGACGGCGTGACGCCGATGGAAGAAATCCTGCGTGGATTTGATGACCTGGTACGCGCGGGGAAAATTCACTACGCCGGATTGTCGAACTTCCCGGCATGGAGGATCGCCCGTGCCGACGTGCTTGCAGAGGTGCGTGGCTTTGCGCCGATTGCGGCGATTCAGGTCGAGTACAGCCTTGCCGAACGCAGCGCTGAACGCGAGTTGCTGCCGATGGCTGAAGCCCTCGGTTTGGCCGCCACACTGTGGTCGCCACTGGGCGGCGGCTTCCTCACCGGCAAGTATCGCGGCAACGATGACAACAACCGTGCGACGAAACTCGGCATGTTGGTGCATGCGGAAAAGAGCGCTCGGGAAACCGCCCTCCTCGATACTTTGCTGGCGGTCGCCAGCGAAATCGGCGTTAGCCCGACCCACGTCGCCATTGCCTGGTTGCGGGAAAAAGCCAAGCGCTCAACCACCGCGCTGATTCCGATTCTGGGATCGCGGACTCGTGAACAACTTGATGCGACGCTGGGTGCACTCGACGTGCAATTGAGCGATGACCAACTGGCCCGACTCGATGGCATCAGCAGCACGGCGGCGGGTGTTCCACACGAGACGATTGTCAGCTCGACTCCGCGTTTTACCGGTTCGCAGATACTGGATTTGCCTAAGGTTCCGGTGGCGTAAGAGTTTTGGGATCTGCTCGCGAAGGCGGTGTGTCATTCAACATTCATGTTGGCTGAACTGGCTCCTTCGCGAGCAGGCTCACTCCTACAGGGTTATGCGGTGTTAATCAGAGATCGACTTTGTGTCGGGCGGCGTAGAGGCAAAGCATTTCCATGGCCAAGGTGGCGGCGGCCAGCGAGGTGACGTCGGCGTGATCGTAGGCCGGGGCGACTTCGACGACATCCATGCCGACCAGATTGATCCCGCGCAAGCCACCGAGAATCTCCAGCGCCTGCACCGTGCTCAGGCCGCCGCACACCGGTGTGCCGGTGCCGGGTGCGAAGGCCGGGTCGAGGCAGTCGATATCGAAGGTCAGATACACCGGGTTGTCGCCGACCCGCGCGCGGATCGCTTCGACAATCGCTTCGCAGCCACGCCGATGCACTTGCCGCGCGTCAAGTATCTGGAAACCCATCGGGTCGTCGTTGGTGGTGCGCAAGCCGATCTGTACCGAGCGCGCCGGATCGATCAAGCCTTCCCGCGCGGCGTGCCAGAACATGGTGCCGTGGTCGACACGCTTGCCCTCTTCGTCCGGCCAGGTGTCGCTGTGCGCATCGAAGTGGATCAGCGACAGCGTGCCGTGTTTACGCGCATGCGCCTTGAGCAGCGGGTAGCTGATGAAGTGGTCGCCACCGAAGGTGAGCATGGCGCTGCCGGCATTGAGAATGTGCTCGGCATGGGCCTCGATGCTTTCCGGGATGCTGTGCGGTGAGCCGTAATCGAAATCGCAGTCGCCGTAATCGATAACGGCCAGATGATCGAACGGGTCGAATGCCCACGGCCAGTGGCGTTCCCAGGCAATCCCGGTGGAGGCTGCGCGAATCCCGCGCGGTCCGAAACGTGCGCCGGGACGGTTGCTGGTGGCGGTGTCGAATGGCACGCCGCTGACGGCAACGTCGACGCCACGCAAGTCACGGCTGTAGCGTCGGCGCATGAAACTGGTGATGCCGGCGTAAGTGCTTTCGGCGGCAGTGCCGTAGAGGCTGTCACGGGTCATGGCCTGGTCGTTTTGCATTGGCACGTCCATCGGAGTGCTCCTTCTTATTGTATTCAGGGCTATTGGTGGCTACGGAAAGTGGTCCAGAGGCGCGTGCGCTGGCGCATGTCCTTGAGGCTCATGCTGCGATCGGCGTACAGCCGCGCGCGCACATCGCTCGGCGGGTAGATGTCGGGATCGCTGCGCACGGCTTCATCCACCAGCGGCGTCGCGGCCTGATTGGCAGTGGCGAAAAACAGCGTGTTGGTCAGTTCAGCCACCGAATCGGGGCGCAACATGAATTCGATAAAGGCCCGGGCGGCGTCGGGGTGCGGCGCGTCTTTGGGAATGGCGAGGTTGTCTTGCCAGATCAGCGTGCCTTCCTTGGGAATGCGATACGCGACTTC
Organism: Pseudomonas sp. PB103; assembly: GCF_009764635.1. Lineage (NCBI taxonomy): Bacteria > Pseudomonadati > Pseudomonadota > Gammaproteobacteria > Pseudomonadales > Pseudomonadaceae > Pseudomonas > Pseudomonas sp. PB103. Next base: position 4,746 of record NZ_RWIL01000076.1, read on the forward strand.
GTAAGGTTTGTTGGCCTTGCGCGCCTGATCGGCGGCCATACTCGCATCACCGTTGTAGGTCAGCGCCAGGCAGACGTTGCCGCTGGCCAGGTCATTGATCTGCCGGCCGGTGGCGACGTAGAGCACCGACGGTTGGAGTTTTTGCAGCAACGCTTCGGCCGCTGCCAAGTCCTGTTTGTCGGTGCTGTAAGGGTCTTTGCCCAAATAATGCAGGGCCAGACCGATGACTTCCTGCGGCGAATCCAGAATCGCGATCCCGCAATCTTTGAGCTTGCTGGCGTATTCAGGTTTGAACAGCAAATCGAGGCTATTCAGTGGTACGTCCGGCAGACGCTGCTTCACCGCTTCGACATTCATGCCCAGCCCCAACGTGCCCCAGGTGTATGGCACGCCATAGCGATTGCCGGGATCGACGGCGGCAAGTTTCGCCAGCAAGTCCGGATCAAGATTGGCGTAGCCCTTGAGTCCGTCGTGGGGGATTTCTTTCAGCGCGCCTGCGGCCAATCCCCGGGCCAACACGCTGGACGATGGAACGACAACGTCATACCCGCTGCCACCGGTGAGCAGTTTGGTTTCCAGCACCTCTGAGGTATCGAAGGTGTCGTAGCGCACGTGGATGCCGGTTTCCTGCTCGAAACGCTGCAAGGTTTGCGGCGGTACGTAATCGGCCCAGCTGTAGAGGTTGAGGGTTTTCTCCTCGGCCTGAGCATGGATGGCTACGGACAACAACAGCGCGGGGAAACACAGCTTGAACAAGGGAGCCATGACGAACACCTTACCGGAGGAAGTGGTTGCAGAATGCGCCGTCGGATACATTAGAAAAATAGCTGAATAATTATCCTGACTTTATCCCGGAGTAATGTGATGTTGGGGCAACTCCACGACCTCGATTTACAGTTGCTGCGCCTGTTTGTGCGGGTGGTCGAGTGCGGTGGTTTCAGTGCCGCGCAAGGTGATCTGGGCCTGAGCCAGTCGAGCATCAGCCAGCAAATGGCCAAACTGGAAACCCGCTTGGGTTATCGCCTGTGCAGCCGGGGTAAAGGCGGATTCAGCGTGACGCCCAAGGGTGAGCAATTGCTGATCGCGGTGCGGGCGCTGTTCGAGTCGATCGAGCTGTTTCGCCATCAATCCAACGGCGTCGCCGGGCGCTTGATCGGCGAAGTACGGCTGGGGATTTCCGAGTCGGTCGATCAGTCAGTGCTGCAACGCGTCGCCGCGGCCATCCGGCGTTTTCGCGAGCGCGACGAGTCGGTGCGTATAGAGTTGATCAGCGCCATGCCCGGCGAAATGGAACGCCTGCTGTTGCAACAGCGGCTGGATCTGGCGATCGGCTATTTCTCGCAAGTGCAGAGCGCCTTCGATTATCGGCAGTTGTTCAGCGAAACCCAGCATTTGTATTGCGCGTCGGGGCATCCGTTGTTTACCGACCCGGCGCCCAGTGATGCGGCGCTTGAGGCATGCGACCGAGTCGATCATCCCTACCGTTTTTTGCGCAGCGACGAGCCGTTCCAGGGCAAGGTCTGTTCGGCGCGATCGGAGCAGGTCGAAGGCACGTTGGCGTTTATCCTGTCGGGCAAACATGTCGGTTATCTGCCGGACCACTATGCGCATCAGTGGCAAGCCAACGGTTTGCTGCGCGCCTTGCGTCCCGGCGAGTTGAGTTTCGAAGTGGCCTTCCATCTCGCCCGGCATCGAGCGCAGGTGCCCGGGGATGCGCAAAAGGCATTCGAAAAAGACTTGTTGGCAGCCTTCACCTGAACACCGCAATGACCGGGTATGGAACAACTCATTGATGGCAATAGAACACTTGTGGCGAGGGGATTTATCCCCGATGGGGCGCGCAGCGGCCCCGGCTCTTTTGCCTGTTGAAAATGCGGGGGACTGCTGCGCAGTCCATCGGGGATAAATCCCCTCGCCACAGATAAATCCCTCTTTACACAGATTAATCCTGCTCTCCATAGCTAGATCCTGCTCTTCACGGGTGTGACTTGTGCCAGGGTTGGCAGCAAAAAGCCCCCTGAGCCAATAAAACCTGACCTTTCAGGCAATTTTATTGCGTTGCCCTCGCCGCCCGCTTGCGGCATCCTGCGCACCCATTTTCTGACCCGGCACCGCCTCGCGGCACGCAAATCACCATGACCGCCTCTGAAAAAGCCTCGCGCAACAACGACCTGATCTACGGTCTCAACGACCGTCCGCACCTCACGGCGACCGTGTTTGCCGCCCTGCAACACGTGCTGGCGAGCTTCGTCGGCATCATCACCCCGACCTTGATCATGGGGGGCGCCCTCGGCCTGCACAGTGAAATCCCTTACCTGATCAGCATGGCGCTGTTCGTCTCCGGCCTCGGCACCTTCGTGCAAGCCAAGCGTTTCGGCCCGGTCGGTTCTGGTTTGCTGTGCCTGCAAGGCACCAGTTTTTCCTTTATCAGCGTAATTCTCAGCGCCGGTTTCATGGTCAAGGCACGCGGTGGCGGCACCGATGAAATCCTCTCGACGATCTTCGGCGTGTGTTTCTTCGCCGCGTTCATCGAAGTGGTGCTGAGCCAATTCATCGGCAAATTGCGCATGCTGATCACCCCGGTGGTCACCGGCACAATCATCACCCTGATGGGGCTGTCGCTGATCAAGGTCGCGATGACCGACATTGCCGGCGGTTTCGGCGCGCCAGACCTTGGCGCCTCCAGCCACCTCTTCTTGGCGGCGCTGGTGATCGGCACCATCGTTGTGCTCAACCGCGTCGACGTGCCGTTTCTGCGTCTGGGCGCGATCGTCATTGGCCTGACCCTCGGCTACGTGGTCGCGTGGCTGATGGGTACGGTGGATTTCGCCTCGATGCCCGAGGTGCCGCTGGTCAGCGTGCCCGTGCCGTTCAAGTACGGTTTCAACTTCGACTGGGTGGCGTTCGTCCCGGTGGCGGTGATTTTCCTCGTGTCGCCGCTGGAGGCTGCGGGCGACTTGACCGCTAACTCGATGATCTCGCGGCAACCGGTCAAAGGCCCGCTGTACATCCGCCGGATCAAGTCCGGCCTGCTCGCCGACGGCCTTAACTCGGCCATGGCGGCGGTGTTCAACAGCATGCCGATGGTGACGTTCGCGCAGAACAACGGTGTGATCCAGCTCACCGGCGTGGCCAGCCGCTACGTGGCGTTCTTCATCGCCGGTCTGCTGGTGCTGCTGGGCCTGTTCCCGATGATCGGCGCGGTGCTGCAATTGATGCCGAAACCGGTGCTCGGCGGCGCAGAGCTGGTGATGTTCGGCACCGTCGCCGTGGCCGGAATCAAGATCCTTGCCGAAGCCGGTCTGCATCGGCGCAACATGCTCATCGTGGCGATTTCCCTCGGCATGGGCCTGGGCATCGCCGCCGTGCCGGAGGTTCTGCGTGAACTGCCGCAAGCGCTGCGCAATATCTTCGAATCGCCGATCACCGTTGGCGCACTCTGCGCTATCGTGCTGAATATCTTCCTGCCGGAAGAATTCATCGAGCTGGAAGAGGACGATTTCGACCCGGAAGCGTCGATTCTTCAGGTTATGGAAAATCCGGACATGCCGGCCAAAGGTGAACCTGCCCCGACGGCGGCTGTCGCACAGTTGAACCGCTAACGTCTGGCCTTGGAACGAAGGGCTGCGCCGGCAACGGTTCAGCCCTTTTTTTTGAGAGACCGTTTATGCGCCGCCTCCACGCCGTCATGCTGTCGCTACTGCTGCTGTCCCTCAGTGCCTGTGCGCTGTTTCCCAACCGTGATCCGGTGAACATCAACGTGGTTGGCCTCGAACCGTTGCCGAGCCAGGATCTGGAGGTGCGCTTCGCCATCAAGTTACGCGTGCAAAACCCCAACGAAACCGCGATCGATTACAACGGCATCGCCCTCGATCTTGAGGTCAACGGTCATTCGCTGGCCTCGGGTGTGAGCGATCAGAGCGGCTCGATCCCGCGTTTTTCCGAAACCATCGTCAGCGTACCCGTCAGCATTTCCGCCTTCTCGGTACTGCGCCAGACCCTCGGCCTCAGCCAGACACAAACCCTCGACAACCTGCCCTACGTGTTGCACGGCAAACTCGCGGGCGGCTTGTTCGGCACCATGCGCTTCGTCGACAGTGGCAAGCTGAGCTTGCCCAAGGCCAGTGCCGCGACCTGGTAAAAATGCGTTAGCCTCGCACGTCTATCAAAGACACTCAGGGAGGCTGCAGGTTTATGGAAGATACACCGACGTTGTACACCGAACGGCTGATCCTGCGTGCGCTGCAACTGGCCGATGCCCAAGCGGTGCAGCAACAGTTTGCGCAGTGGGAGGTGGTGCGCTATCTGAACGCCGCCGTCCCGTGGCCCTACCCCGAAGACGGTGCGCTCACCTACTTGCGCGACATTGCTTTGCCGGCGGTGGCGGCGGGAAAGGAATGGCATTGGTCGATTCGTTTGAAGTCAGCGCCCGAACAGTTGATCGGCAACATCAGCCTGATGGATCAGCAGGACAACAACCGTGGCCTGTGGCTGGCGCCGGCGTGGCAGGGTCAAGGGTTGATGACTGAAGCGTGTGCGGCGGTGAGCGAATACTGGTTTATCACCCTGAATCGTACGGTGATGCGCGTGCCCAAAGCGGCGCCCAACCTCGGCTCGCGCAAACTGTCCGAGCGTGCGGGCATGCGCCTGATTCGAACCGACGAAGACAACTTCGTCAGCGGCCGCTTCCCCCGTGACATCTGGGAAATCACCCGCGAAGAATGGCTGCAAAACCACTAAGCCCCCTGTAGGAGCTGCCGAAGGCTGCGATCTTTTGACCTTGTTGTTAAAAAGATCAAAAGATCGCAGCCTTCGGCAGCTCCTACAGGGGATTTTCGTCACGTTGTGAAGCGCACGCCGGGTCTGGCGCGTTCGTCCACGCTCAGTTCGAACACGTCCGGCCGCGCGTAGTGGCCGACCACGTCGAAGTCATACCGTGCGCGCACCAGTTCTGCGGTATCGATCTCGGCGGTGAGCAATCCGGCCTCGCCGCGCAGCGGCCCGGCCAACACATCGCCCATTGGCCCGACAATCACGCTGCCACCGGCGATCAACGGTCGGTCCGCTGGCCAATTGGCGATCTCTACGCCCAGCGCATTCGGCGAGGCCTGCACCTGACAGGCGCTGACCACGAAGCAGCGGCCCTCGTGGGCGATATGGCGCATGCTCACCTGCCACATCTCGCGCTCATCGACTGTCGGCGCGCACCAGACCTCAACGCCCTTGGCGTACATCGCCGTGCGCAACAGCGGCATCATGTTTTCCCAGCACACCACCGCACCAAGCTTGCCAACCTGGGTGTCGAGCACCGGCAGAGTCGAACCGTCCCCCTTGCCCCAGATCAGCCGTTCGGTGCCGGTCGGCATCAGTTTGCGGTGCTTGCCGACGAGCCCGGCCTGCGGGTCGAAATACAGCACCGTGCAATACAACGTGCTGCCCGCGCGCTCGATCACGCCGATCACCAGATTGGCCCCGGTCCGTGTGGACAAACCGGCCAGCGCTTCAGTTTCGGCGCCCGGCACATCGATGGCATTGGCGAAGTAGCGGGCATAGGCCTCGCGCCCTTCCGGCAATCGATATCCCAACTGCGTGCCGAACGCCTCACCTTTCGGATAACCGCCGAGCAGCGCTTCCGGCATCACCACCAGCGCCGCGCCGGATTCGATGATCGCCGCTTCCCAACCGAGAATCTGCTCCAGGGTTTCACCTTTGCCACCGGGCAACGAGCCGATTTGCAGGGCGGCAACAATTGATTTGGCCATCACGTTTACTCCATCAGGTTCCGAGGTTGCTGATTTTGCGGCGCCACGCGATCATGAATAAAGCCCAGAACACTGCTGAATGATATGAGCCAAATGAATATCGCCAACGTCGACCTCAACCTGCTGAAAGTCTTCGAAGCCTTGCATGAGGAATCCAGCGCCAGCCGCGCGGCGTTGCGCCTGGGCGTCACGCAATCGGCGGTCAGTGCGGCGTTGCGGCGCTTGCGTGAGGTGTACGGCGATCAATTATTCGTGCGCACCGGGCGCGGACTGGCGCCGACACTGCAGGCCAATCAGTTGAAACCGGTGGTCAGCGAGGCACTGAACAAATGTCGGCAAAGCCTGGCCATGGTCGATCCGGCGGCTCATCAATACGAGGGCCGCTCGGTAACCGTGGGCCTGTCGGATGATTTCGAGATTGCCTACGGTCGCCGCCTGATCGAAGAAATTGCCCGCAGCGCGCCGAAGTTGCGCCTGATTTTCCGCCAGACCCACAGCCAGATCGTCGCCCGTGACCTGATGGAACGCAGCATCGACCTGGCAATCACCGCTGGCGGTTTTGCCGAGCGCTTGCTCAGTCGGCAAGTGTTGGGAGAAAGCGGTTATGCCTGCCTGGTCGATCCGGCGAGCCTTGCACCGGGTCAGCAGCAGATAGATCTGCAAGCGTTTGTCGCCCGCGAGCACATTCTGGTGTCGTCCGGCGGTTTTATCGGCATCCCGATGAGGGGTTGGCGGCGCTGGGCCTGAGCCGTCGGGTGTGTGCGTCGACCAGCCATTTTGCCGCGCTGCCTTATCTGCTCAAGGGCAGTCAGGCGGTGGCGACGATTCCGACGCACGCCGCCGCGAGCATTGCGGCGCTTAGCGGGCTGAGCTTGCTGCCCTGCCCGCTGGCCCTGCCGCGCTACCCGATCGAACTCGGCTGGCGCACCAGCACGCAGATCGATCCGGTGGTGGTCAAGGTGCGCGAAGCGATTGCCGCCAGTTTCAGCTGAGGTTTACTTGTTCGCCGCCATCAGGCGATTGACTTCACTGCGCACCATGTTGGCGAATTCCGGCGGCGACATGCCGTCCAGCTCAGAACGCACCCACTCCGCCCATTTGCCCTTGCGCTTGCCACGCTCGCCGAACAGGCGCGCGGCTTCGCCTTTGGCTTTGCCCAGATTGTTCTGCCAGATTTCGAACAGACGGGATTTCTCGTCTTCCAGCGCAGCGCGCTCTGCGAGGGATTTGTCGGCCAGATTGAAACTCATGGGGAATTATCCTGCTGCATAAAATGGCGACATCTTACACGCTCGACGGAAATCTCCCGCGCAGGTTTTTCTTTCTGACCTAAATTCAGTGCAACTTTTTGACTGACGCCACACTCCATTGATCACTGTCCATTCACCTGCAAGGAGTTACCCAATGGCCCGGAAATCCGCCGTGCAAGCCGCCCAGGATCAAATCAAGGATCAAGCCTTCAGCGAACTTCAGGCGCTGATCGAGGAGTCCGACAAACTGCTCAAGAACAGCGCTTCACTGGTTGGCGAGGAAGCGGAAACCCTGCGCGGACAAATCGCCCAGAAACTGCAGCAGGCGCTGGAATCAGTGTCGAGCGTGCGCGACCGCACCAAACCGGCGGTTGACGCCACCGAAAGCTACATTGGCGGCCATCCATGGCAGACCGTGGCCATTTCGGCCGGTTTTGGTCTGGTGGTAGGCCTGTTGCTCGGTCGTCGTTAAGCCGTCCACGCCGCACAAAAATGCCAGTCAGGGCGACCTGACTGGCATTTTTCATGCGCGCGATTCAGCGGCCGGCAAAACGCACTCGTGAGAGCTGGCGCAGATTCCCGGCAACGTAATAATCGTCGGTCCAGCGATCATCCACGGCCAAGGGCTGTACCTGCTTCAAGGCCAGCTTCCTGGCGAAATAGCGAAAGCGGTAATGCTCGTAAAACCGCAGCAACTCCAGACCGTAACGGTCGGCCAGGTCGGTGTCGCCGCGAATGATCAGGTAGTTTTCGTCGTTGCCGTTACTCGCCGAACTGCTGAGGTTGTGGCTGCCGCTGATAATGGTTGGCGCGTCGGTGGTGAAGTCGGTGACCACCGCTTTGGTGTGCACCAGCAAATTACCCTTCTGGCCTTTCATGTTCTCGCGCAGCCAGCCCTCCAGCCCTGTGTTGAGCAGCGCCGTGGCGGCGAATTCGGCGCTGCGATCGGCGTGGAATCCAGTGATGCGGCTGGCGGTGTTTTGCAGGCCGAAACGCAAGATGTCGTCGTGAGGCTGCCCCAGTAGCGCGTTGAGAATGGCGTCCGGCAGGCTGAACGCGGTGACGAACAGCAGGTCTTTTTTCGCCGCCTCGATGATCTCGACAAACTCACGCAAATCAGCGCCGCCGGTGCGCGGCGAGAATCCGGCGAACAACGGCTGCGTGGCATCCATCGGGTTATGTTCGTTGATCCATGCGCGGGTCGCACCGACATCGTCCGGTGTCGCCCAGACTTCTTCAAAGGTTTGCAGATAGCGAAGACTCGCCGCCGCGTCATCGAGCACATGCACCACGTTGGCCTGGCGATAAACGCCATTGGCGGTGAAATTGGTGCTGCCACACAACAGCGCTTGCGGTTGGCGCTGGCCCGTGGCGTCGAGACGGCTGAGCACGATGAACTTGTTGTGAAAAATATTGTGGGTGACCCGCCCGCGTTTATTCGCGGCAGGCAGCTTGGCCAGGCTGGCCTCGTTGATCGTGGTGTCTTCGTCATCGGGCCGCGCGTGGTACACAACCCGCACCTGCACGCCGCGCGCAAAAGCAGCGTTCACCGCATCGACAATCGCCTGTAACTGATATTCATAGATCGCGATGTCCAGCGCCCATTGGTCATCAACTGCCCGTTCGATAAAACCCAGCAGACGCCCGAGCAAGCCATTTTCCAGCCATTGCCGCGCAGCGTCGGGCCAGGCTTCGATGGGCATGTTCTTGTTGGCGCTGATCTGCGCGTCGAGCTCGGGAAACTTGCGCTGGAATGCCTGACTGGCGGCCACTGCGCGGTTGAAAATCACGCTCTGATGGGCCGGGTGACCTTCATCCGCGGTGATCGTCAGCTCCAGCGATTCACCCAGTTGCGGCGCGTCCGGGGTGCCGTAGGCCAGATGGACGCGGTAGTGAAGGGTCATCCCCGGATTGACCGCGTAATCGGCCCAGCGAAATTTCTGCAGCGGCGCCAGGTCACTCGGCGTCGCGTGGAACTGCGCGAAGGTGTGGGTTTTGCCGGGGAAGGTCAGGCTGTTGAACAGAAACAGCCACGGCTTGTTGCCCTGCTGCTTTTCGATGGCGAAGCCGAGCAAGCCTTGGCGGCGCGGTTCAGCGAGATCGATGGCCAGCAATACGCCGTTGGTGCCGGCGTAGGCCTTGACGCGAAAATCGTCCTGAAGGTTTTTCACCAAAACGCGCATCGCTCACTCCTTGTGATTGGTTTGCGGCCAGCATAGACCGAGTGGCGGCTTTCGCGTGCAGGAGCAAGGCTTGCCGCGAAGAGGTCAGATCAGCCCCTGTTGACCTCATCAATGTGCCGATAGCCCAGATCCAGCGCCGTCGCCAGCTCCCGGGCGCGACCCAAGCGGATCGGCCCGCGCTCGATGTCGATCAACAGCCCCGGGCATTGCGGTGCCGACACGCCAGACACATCCTTCAAACGTCCATCCGTCACCACCAGCAAGCGCTGCTGCTCGGCAGGAAACCGCTTGCGCCGCAGCGTCAACCATTGCTGCGCCTGAAGTAACGCCGCCACCAGCGGCGTGCCACCGCCCGCGCCCAGCCCATCGAGCCATGCGCGCAATCCCGAAGAAGCCTTCAAGCCTTGCACCTGCCACTTCGGCGCTGCACCGCTGGCCGTCAGCAACGCCAGCCGCGCGCGCTGGCGGTAGGCATCGTCAAACAATTGCGCGAGCAATCCTTTGGCATCGCTCAGTGCTTGATGACGGCGTGTCGAGGCCGACGCATCGACAATCACCAGCCACAACTCATTTGCAGAACGGCTGCGCCATTGAAACAGCAGATCGGCGCGACGTTGCGGACGCCCCTTGAGCAGCGTGCCCGGCCAGTTCACCGAGCCACTGCGGGCCGCGTGACGCTGGCCCTGACGGCCGTTGTCCAAGCGCCCGGCACGGGGGCTGGCATTCGCCCCCACGTCGGATCGGGGGCGAATGCCTAGGGCTTTTTTGGCGGCCAGCTCGGCACTTCACGGCGCGCGCCGGTGGCGAGTGCCGGTGCGGGCAGATCGCCCCACTGGCCCTGCCCTTCACGCGATTCGGACGGCGCATTGCCCTGGGATTGAGGCGGCTGTTGCGGGCTGGGCGCGGACTGTTCGCGACGTCGATGGCGCAAGGCAAATTCGGCAACGGCGTCGATATCCTCGTCCTCGATTACCTTGGCACCGCGCCACGCGGCATGCGCCCGAGCGGCGCGCAGCCAGACCAGATCAGCGCGCAAACCGTCGACCCCGGCGGCGAAACAACGCTCGGTGATCTGGGCAAGTGCGCCATCGTCCAGGGCAATATTGACCAGCGCAACGCGAGCGTTCTCGCAGCGTTCGCGCAGGGTTTGCTGCTGCACTTCCCACTGTGCGCAGAAGGCTTGCGGGTCACTGTCGAAATCCAGTCGACGCCGAATGATTTGCCCACGCTCGACCGGTGCGGTGTGACCGCTGAGGGCAACGTTCAAGCCGAAACGATCGAGCAACTGCGGACGCAACTCGCCCTCTTCCGGGTTCATCGTGCCGATCAGCACGAACTTTGCCGAATGGCGATGGGAGATGCCGTCGCGTTCGATCAGATTGGTGCCGCTGGCGGCGACGTCGAGCAGCAGATCGACCAGATGATCGGGCAGCAGGTTGACTTCATCGACATACAGCACGCCGCCGTCGGCCTTCGCCAGCACGCCCGGCGAAAACTGCGCCCGGCCCTCGCTCAGGGCCGCGTCGAGGTCGAGGGTGCCGACCAGCCGTTCCTCGGTGGCGCCCAGCGGCAAGGTGACGAACTGACCGCTGGCGAGCAAGTCGGCCAAGCCGCGCGCCAATGTCGATTTGGCCATGCCGCGCGGGCCTTCGATCAGCACGCCGCCGATTTTCGGGTCGATGGCGGTGAGGCACAGGGCGAGTTTCAAGTCATCGGCACCGACCACGGCGGAGAGCGGGAAATGCGGAGTGTCGGTCATCTTGGTTACTCAGTCATGGTCGGTGAAAAGTTTTCAAACGGTAGGAGCGAGCCTGCTCGCGATGGCGGCGTGTCAGGCAGTTCAGTTCTCAATGACACAGCGCTATCGCAAGCAGGCGAAGGCCTGCAAGGGATCGCGTCAGTTATCTTCTTCTATATCCAGCAGTAGATTTTCCAGCGCTTCTTTATAAGCCCCCGGCTCCTGCCACATCCCCCGCTGTTGCGCTTCGAGCATGCGCTCGGTCATGTCGCGCAGCGCATGCGGGTTGTGCTCGCGGACGAAATCCCGCGTCGCCGGATCCAACAGATACGCGTCTGCCAGCAAAGCGTACTGATGATCGTCGATCAACTGCGTCGTCGCATCAAACGCGAACAGGTTGTCGACCGTCGCCGCCAGTTCGAACGCGCCTTTATAGCCATGGCGCTTGACCCCGTCGATCCATTTCGGATTCGCCGCCCGCGAGCGGATTACCCGGTTCAACTCTTCCTTCAAGGTGCGAATTTTCGGCAGATCCGGCTGACTGTGGTCGCCGTGATAACTGGCGGCAGTTTCGCCGCGCAACGTTTCGACGGCGGCGAGCATGCCGCCCTGAAACTGGTAATAGTCGTTGGAATCGAGCAAGTCGTGCTCGCGATTGTCCTGATTCTGCAGCACCGCTTGCACCTGGCTCAGGCGCTGGACGAATTGCTCGCGGGCGGCCGTGCCTTCGTCGGCACCGCCATAAGCGTAAGCGCCCCAGTTCAGATAGACCTCGGCCAGATCGTCGCGGCTTTGCCACAAACGCCCGTCGATAGCGCCCTGCACGCCCGCCCCGTAAGCACCGGGTTTGGCACCGAAAATCCGCCAACCAGCCTGACGTCGCGCGGTGTCTTCATCGAGGCCAGATTGCAGCAACGCCTCGCGTTCCGCGCGCACTTTGGCCGCCAACGGATTGAGATCGTCCGGTTCGTCGAGCGCTGCCACGGCTTGCACGGCGGCGTCGAACAGGCGGATCAGATTGGCAAACGCATCACGGAAGAACCCCGAGACCCGCAGCGTGACATCGACGCGCGGCCGGTCGAGCAGGCTCAGCGGCAAAATCTCGAAATCGTCGACACGCTGACTGCCCGTGGCCCAGACCGGGCGCACGCCCATCAACGCCATCGCTTGGGCAATGTCGTCGCCACCGGTGCGCATGGTCGCGGTGCCCCACACGGAGAGGCCGAGCTGGCGCAGGTGATCGCCGTGGTCTTGCAGGTGCCTTTCTAGAATCAGCGTCGCCGATTGGAAACCGATGCGCCACGCGGTGGTGGTCGGCAGGTTGCGCACGTCGACCGAGTAGAAGTTGCGGCCGGTGGGCAGGACGTCGAGGCGGCCACGGCTGGGTGCGCCGCTGGGGCCGGCGGGCACAAAACGACCGCCGAGGGCGTCGAGCAGACCACGCATTTCGGCGGGGCCGCAGGCGTCCAGACGTGGCGCGACGACCTCCCGCAGATTCTGAATGATTGCGCTGACCTCCGCCCAACGCGGCTCTTGTAGGAGTGAGCCTGCTCGCGATAGCGGAGTGTCAGTCGCTGAAGATTTACCTGATCCACCGCTATCGCGAGCAGGCTCACTCCTACAAGGGGATTGCAGTGACTGGGAGATCAGTTGGGTGGCAAAGAGTTCGAGGCGTTCGCGGGTGTCGCCGGTGGTGCGCCAGGCTTCATCGCTTTGTGATTGCAAAGCTTCGGGGCGCGGGCCGGTCCATGGCTCGGCCAACGCACAGTCGAGCGGATCGAAGCCGAGTTCGAACGCCTTGGCCAGTGCGCGCAGCAGGCTCGATTGCGCGCCTTTGCCGTCCCCTCGCGGAATCCGCAGCAAGGCCAACAACGTATCAATGCGCAAACGTCCGCTCGGCGATTCGCCAAATATGTGCAGGCCATCGCGGATCTGCGATTCCTTCAGATCACACAAATAGGTATCCAGGCGCGGCAGCCAGATCGCCGCATCGGCGTCACTGTCCAGGCCCGCATCCAGTTGCAGTTCACGGTCAATCTGCGTGTCGCGGACCAGTTGCAGGATGTCGCGCTGCAACTCACGGGCACGGCGCGGATCGAGCAGTTGCGCCTCGTAATATTCGTCTGCCAACAGTTCCAGATTGCGCAACGGCCCGTAGGTTTCGGCGCGGGTCAGCGGCGGCATCAGGTGGTCGATGATCACCGCTTGCGTGCGCCGTTTCGCCTGAGCGCCCTCGCCCGGATCGTTGACAATAAACGGATAGATATTCGGCAGCGGCCCGAGCAACGCATCCGGCCAGCAGTTTTCCGAGAGGCCGACGCCTTTGCCCGGCAGCCATTCGAGGTTGCCGTGCTTGCCGACGTGAATCACGCCGTGCGCGCCGTAGGTGTTGCGCAACCAGAAATAGAACGCCAGATAGCCATGTGGCGGCACCAGATCCGGATCGTGATAGACCGCGCTCAGATCGACCTGATAACCGCGCGCCGGCTGAATGCCGACGAAGGTCAGGCCGAAACGAATGCCGGCGATCATCATCCGCCCGTCGCGGCACATCGGATCGTTTTGCGGCGATCCCCAGCGCTCGACCACGGCGCTGCGGTTGGCTTCGGGCAACGCGTTGAACATCGCCAGGTAAGCGTCCATGGCCAGGCTTTGCTGGCAGGGCCGCAAGTCAATGGTGTCGAGATCGTTGCTGACGCCGCCGAGCAATTGCTGGATCAACTCGGTGCCGCTGCCCGGCAACTCTGCCGTGATCGGATAGCCCTCGGCCTGCAAAGCGCGAAGAATATTCAGCGCCGCCGCCGGGGTGTCGAGACCGACGCCGTTACCGATGCGCCCATCGCGAGTCGGGTAGTTGGCGAGAATCAAGGCGATGCGTTTTTCGCCATTCGGCACCCGCGCCAGATCGATCCAGCGCCTTGCCAGTTCAGCGACAAAATCCATACGCTCAGGCTGCGCGCGATAGCAGACCACATCGGACTGACTGCGCTCGCTGCGCCAGGCCAGATCCTTGAAGCTGATCGGCCGGCTGATAATGCGCCCGTCGAGTTCCGGCAAGGCAATGTGCATCGCCAGATCGCGCGGGCCCAGACCTTGTTCGCTGTCGCGCCAGCCGGGCTCGTTGTCTTGCGCGCAGATCGCTTGAATCACCGGAATGTTGCGGCGAAACGGCCGCAAATGCGGCGCTTCAGGGCTGGACTGGGCGAAACCGGTGGTGTTCAAAATCACCCCTGCCTCGACTTCATCCAGCCAATCCTCGACCACCGAGAGGCAGCCGGGCTCTTTCAAACTGGCCACCGCGATCGGCAGCGGATTAAGCCCCGCCGCCTGCAAGCGCTGGCAAAAAACATCGATGAACGCGGTGTTCGCCGCTTGCAAATGCGAGCGGTAAAACAGCACTGCCGCAACCGGTTGCTCAGGCCGCCATTCGGCTTGCCAGTCACTCAGTGCAGCGGTGTTTTTAGTCGGGTGGTAAATCGCCGTGCGCGGCAGGGTTTGCGGCTCGTTCCATGCGTAATCGCGGCCGAGCCAACGGCTGGCCATGCAACGGAAAAAATCCAGCGCGTTGCCCATCCCGCCCTGGCGCAAGAACTGCCAGAGCCGGTCGCGATCTTCGGCGTCAACGGTGCTCAGGTCGCTGAGCTCCGGATCGGGCCGATCATCGCCCGGCACCAGAATCACCTGCACACCGCGCTCGGCCAACTCGATCAAACGCTCGACGCCATACCGCCAATAGGCGATGCCGCCGTGCAGCGAAATCAGGATGACCTTGGCGTGACGCAACACTTCATCGACGTACAAGTCGACCGAAGCGTGATTCTGCACCTGCATCGGATTGGCCAGACGCAGGCTCGGATAATCCTCGGGCAACTGCTGCGCCGCTTCGGCGAGCAGCGCCAGGCTGGAATCACCGCTGCACAGGATCACCAGCTCGGCGGGGGTTTGGCCAAGGTCGGCAATGTTGTCATCCGAGACGAAACCGCCGGGCTGAGTCCTGAGCAGGTGCATGGCTTAAACGCTGAGCGCAGCGCGCAGTTGCGTTTCGAGTTGTGCAGCGTCGAGTTCCTGACCGATCAACACCAGACGCGTCACGCGCGCTTCATCGGCGCCCCACTGACGGTCGAAATGCTTGTCGAAACGCGTGCCCACGCCCTGGATCAGCAAGCGCATTGGCTTGTTCGGGATGGCAGCGAAACCTTTGACACGGAGGATGCCGTGCTTGACCACCAGTTGCGCCAGGGCGTCGAGCAGCAGGCTTTCGTCGGCTTGCGGCAGTTCGATGGAGATCGAATCGAAAGCGTCGTGATCGTGGTCGTCATCGCCTTCACCGTGGTGGTGATCGTGATGGCTGTGACGGCTGTCGATGTGTTCTTCGGAACCGGCGCCGAGGCCGATCAGCACGTCCAGCGGCAGACGACCGTTGCTGGCCTCGATGATTTTCACCGCCGGTGGCAACTCTTCGGCGACTTCGGCGCGTACGCGGGCGAGGTCTTCCGGGCTGGTCTGGTCGGCCTTGTTGAGGATCACTAGGTCGGCACTGGCCAATTGGTCGGCGAACAGTTCGTGCAGCGGCGATTCGTGATCGAGGTTCGGGTCGAGTTTGCGCTGCGCATCGACCTGATCCGGGAACGCGGCGAAGGTGCCAGCGGCCACGGCCGGGCTGTCGACCACGGTGATCACTGCGTCAACGGTGCAGGCGCTGCGGATTTCCGGCCACTGGAAGGCTTGCACCAGTGGTTTCGGCAGGGCCAGACCCGAGGTTTCGATGAGGATGTGGTCGAGATCACCACGACGCGCGACCAGTTCGCGCATCACCGGGAAGAATTCTTCTTGAACGGTGCAGCACAGGCAGCCGTTGGCCAGTTCGTAAACGCGGCCAACCGCTTCTTCTTCGCTGCAACCGATGGTGCACTGTTTGAGGATTTCACCGTCGATGCCCAACTCGCCAAACTCGTTGACGATCACCGCGATGCGACGGCCCTGAGCGTTGTCGAGCATGTGTCGCAGGAGCGTGGTTTTGCCCGAGCCGAGGAAGCCGGTGACGATGGTGACGGGGAGTTTGGCCAGTGTTTTCATCGGTATGCCCTTTGGCAAGCGGCGGGCATACGGGACGAGAACCGGCAACGCACGTGCGTGCCTGGAGAGTTCGCCACCGGATCACCCCGCCCGGTTGTAGTGAGAATCTGTGACGAGGCAGGTCTCCTGGCTGACGGTGTTCAGGCGCTGGGCCTGGCGTTGGCTGCGCCTTCCCGCGGGCTCATCGATTGAGCTGGCAGTGGCGTGGCAGCGAACATCACCGTTCACAGTTGCGGGGGCAGCCGCGGCATTGACCGCGTTCCCTTCTTAGCTTCGGCGTGGGCCGAAGAACCTCGAAAGCGCAAGGCTACGCATCGTCTAAGGGTGGGTCAATGGGCGTTGAGTTTTGGTTTTGGGGGCATATCCTTTGCTGCGGGTGCTGCCGCTGGCGGTTTCGCTCTTACAGCGAGTCACCTTTTCCAAACGCCGAAAAGGTAACCCAAAAGGCTTTGCCCCGGCGTACGGCACTTCGCTGAGGCTCAGTGTTCCCTCGCTACGGTGTCCATCCGGGGGCATCGCCTACGGTTTGCTTCGCTGCACCTCCTCTCGATGTGTGCGGCTTCGCCGCACGGCGCTGCGCGCCTGATCCCCGGATGGACACCTACGCTCGGCCTGCCGAAGGGGCAAAAGATCAAAAGCCAAAACCAAAGCCAAAGCAGATCAAAAGATCGCAGCCTTCGGCAGCTCCTACAGGGGATTGCGTCGAAAGGTGGGTAGGCTGCCAGCCTGCTTTCGCCAGCGAACAAAAAGCACAGCCGATAACCCATGTAGGAGCTGCCGCAGGCTGCGATCTTTTGATCTTGCTCTTGAAAGATAAAGTCAAAGGATCGCAGCCTTCGGCAGCTCCTACAGGTGATCGCATCGGAAAGTATGTTGTCATCGCGAGCAAGCTTTGCTCCTACGAAAATCAAAAGCGGAACACCCACGCTCCTCACCACTCAACAGGATGAGCGTTAGCTCGGCTGCGGCTTTTGATCTGTAAGGCGACGTCGGAAGGCTGAGTAGAGGGATTGATCCGGGCGTGGGAGCGCAGCGACCGTTTGGCGCAGCCAAACACAGCGAGAGGAGGTGCAGCGAAGCAAACCGTAGGCGCTGCGCCCGGATCGATCCCGGAGCGAAGGGACCCCGAGCCCCAGCGAGCGGGCCGC
>NZ_RWIL01000007.1:0-26174 GCF_009764635.1 Pseudomonas sp. PB103
CTGCGATCTTTTGATTTTAAAATTTCAAGATCAAAAGATCGCAGCCTCGTTTCACTCGTCAGCTCCTACAGTTTGGTTGTGTTTTTTAGGGGGGCAGGCGTTGATATCAATACACTGGCACTGCACTGATCAAGTGCAGAAAAGTGAGACGCATCTAACAAAAAACAACTTACCGATATTTAATAATTAAATAGAAAATCGTCAGACAATTAGACGCAAGTCAGCAACTTCAAACAATCTTTCGGCGCCACACGCTTTGTTTACGGCAGTTTTACCAAACAGTTCAATTTGATCTCAAAAAAACGCTAGACGTCAGATTTCAAATTGTGTCAGGTTTCTGATGCCTTCATTGGGCGAGTGATAGGACGATCTCGCCAGGGATTGTCGCTATCGGACAAAAACTGTTCCATTGCTAAACAAGGAAGTGTGTTTATGTCGAAAGTTAAAGCTAATGCTATTGATACCGCCGAACAGGCTTTCCAGCTGTCCGCGGCGCCGCAACCTCTGGCCGCAGCCAGCTCGGCGTATAACCAGATCGATAGCTTCAGCCATCAATACGATCGTGGCGGCAACCTCACGGTCAATGGCAAACCCTCCTTCTCCGTCGACCAGGCCGCAACCCAGTTGCTGCGCGACGGCGCTGCCTACCAGGACAAGGATGGCAGCGGCAAGATCGAACTCACCTACACGTTCCTGACCTCGGCATCGTCCAGCACGATGAACAAGCACGGGATCACCGGGTTCAGTCAGTTCAGTACTCAACAACAGACCCAGGCCAAGCTCGCCATGCAATCCTGGGCCGATGTGGCCAACGTGACCTTCACCGAGAAAGCCTCGGGCGGTGACGGCCACATGACCTTCGGTAACTACAGCGGTGGCCAGGATGGCGCAGCAGCGTTTGCCTATCTGCCGGGCACCGGCAACGGTTATGACGGTACCTCGTGGTACTTGATCAACAGTGGCTACACGCAAAACAAAAACCCGGATCTGAACAACTACGGTCGTCAGACCCTGACTCACGAGATCGGTCACAGCCTCGGCCTTGCTCACCCTGGCGACTACAACGCCGGTAATGGCAACCCGACTTACAACGACGCGTCCTATGGCCAGGACACCCGCGGCTACAGCGTCATGAGTTACTGGAGCGAAAGCAATACCAACCAGAACTTCAGCAAGGGCGGGGTGGAAGCCTATTCCTCCGGTCCGCTGATGGACGATATCGCTGCTATCCAGAAGCTCTACGGCGCCAACATGAACACCCGTACTGGTGACACCACCTACGGCTTCAACTCCAACGCCGGCCGCGATTTCCTCAGCGCCTCGTCGTCGAGCGACAAGCTGGTGTTCTCGGTCTGGGATGCGGGCGGCAAGGACACCTTCGACTTCTCGGGTTTCACCCAGAACCAGAAGATCAACCTCAACGAAGCCTCGTTCTCCGACGTTGGTGGTCTGGTGGGTAACGTCTCGATCGCCAAGGGCGTGACCATCGAGAACGCCATCGGCGGTTCGGGCAACGACCTGCTGATCGGCAACAACGTGTCGAACGAGCTCAAGGGCGGTGCCGGCAACGACATCCTCTACGGGGCTGGCGGTGCCGACAAGCTGTGGGGCGGCGCAGGTTCGGACACGTTCGTGTTCGCGGCCAGTTCCGACTCCAAGCCGGGTGCGATCGATCAGATCCTCGATTTCGTCAGCGGTCTGGACAAAATCGACCTGACCGGCATCACCAAAGGGGCGGGCCTGCACTTCGTCAGCGCCTTCACCGGTGCTGCGGGCGATGCAGTACTGACCTCGTCGGGCGGCAACAGCCTGTTGTCGGTGGACTTCTCCGGGCATGGCGTGGCTGACTTCGCTGTCAGCACCGTGGGCCAGGCGGCGACCAGCGACATCGTGGCGTGATGTAACAGTGGGAAGCGGCGCGTCATGCGCCGCTTTCTTCACTTGCATCGGTTGAATCTGTAGGCAAGGCTACGCGCCGGAGCGAATATTCCCATGATCAATAAAGCTTTTACCTACAAGGCAATGGCGTGGCTTTCGGCGGCGTTCATCATGATTTCAGGAGCAACCAGCATGGCAAGCAGCCTCAGGCTCGAAGAACCTTCCGTATTGGCCGGACAATGGCAAGCAACGTTGTCCACGCGCGGCGAGGACCCTCAGGCGCAAAAACTGCAGGACAAACCTTCGAATACTTGCCTGGTCGAGTTGCAGGCCGACAAGGTCCTGGGCAAAGGTGCCGACTGTCTGGGCGCGTGGCTCGAAGAAGTGCCGATCGGCTGGTTTCCCGATCCTGACGGCTTGTCGATTACCGGCAAGGAAGGTTCAAGAATCCAGTTTTTCAGCCGACAACGTGATGGGCTTTATCTGACCACTTTGAAGTCGGGCCTGGTGATTACGCTCGAGCGCACGACGCCATAACGCTGATAACTGTGTTCGCGACAGGTTTTTAATATAAAGCGCGACAAGGTGGTTATAAGCAAAGCGCTCGACGACAACTGCACCGCAATAAACAGCGGAAGTTGTTATGAAAGTGTAAGCGGCCACTTGAACAGCAAGTCCCGGCGATGCGCCGATAATTAATTGAAGTCCCGCCAAAGATGGGCGGGGTAACTCTTTCAGGAATAATCAATGAAGATGGCGAAGGCCCCAGCCACCGCTCCCTTATTCAAGGCATTGGGTGACTATAAAAGCATCCTGATCAGCGTTGGCTGTTTTACCGCACTGATTAACGTGCTGATGCTGGTGCCCTCCATCTATATGCTTCAGGTTTACGACCGGGTGTTGTCGTCACAGAACGAAACCACGCTGGTCATGCTGTCGCTGATGGTGGTCGGATTCTTTGCCTTCATCGGTCTGCTGGAGGTGATTCGCAGTTTTATCGTAATCCGCATCGGCAGCCAGTTGGAGCGTCGCTTCAACCTGCGGGTCTATCAGGCCGCGTTCGAGCGCAACCTGTTCAAGGGCGAGGGCAACGCCGGGCAATCGCTGGGCGACCTGACGCACATTCGCCAGTTCGTCACCGGCCCTGCGCTGTTCGCGTTCTTCGATGCGCCGTGGTTCCCGGTCTATCTGTTTGTCATCTACCTGTTCAACGTCTGGCTGGGCGTATTGGCCACCGCCGGCGCACTGCTGTTGATCGCTCTGGCGTGCCTCAATGAGTACATGACCAAAAAGCCGCTGGGCGATGCCGCCGGTTTTTCGCAGAAATCCAGCCAACTGGCCACCAGTCACCTGCACAACGCCGAAACCATTCAAGCGATGGGCATGCTCGGTTCGCTGCGCAAGCGCTGGTTTCAGGTGCATTCGCGCTTTCTCGGGCTGCAGAATCAGGCCAGCGACACCGGCGCGGTGATCAGCTCGCTGAGTAAAACCCTGCGTCTGTGCCTGCAATCGCTGGTGCTGGGCCTGGGTGCGTTGTTGGTGATCAAGGGCGACATGACCGCTGGCATGATGATCGCCGGTTCCATTCTGATGGGGCGAGTGCTGAGCCCGATCGATCAGTTGATCGCAGTGTGGAAGCAGTGGAGCGGGGCGAAGCTGGCTTATCGCCGTCTGGATGCGCTGCTGCAAGCCTTCCCGCCGAGCGACGAGGCCATGGCGCTGCCGGCGCCGAAAGGCCAGATCACGTTCGAACAAGTCAGCGCCGGCCCGCCGGGGCAGCGCGCAGCGACCTTGCACATGGTCAATTTCAATCTCGGCGCCGGTGAAGTGCTCGGCGTACTCGGCGCGTCCGGTTCGGGCAAGTCGACCCTGGCCCGTGTGCTGGTGGGCGTCTGGCCAACCCTCGGCGGCATCGTGCGTCTGGACGGCGCCGACATTCACCGCTGGAACCGTGACCAGCTCGGCCCGTACATCGGCTATTTGCCACAAGACATTGAGCTGTTCAGCGGCAGCATTGCCGAGAACATCGCCCGTTTCAGCGAGGCCGATCCACAGAAAGTCGTGGCGGCTGCGCAACAGGCCGGCGTGCACGAGATGATCCTGCGTCTGCCGCAAGGCTACGACACGCAATTGGGTGAAGACGGCAGCGGCTTGTCCGGGGGCCAGAAGCAGCGCGTGGCCCTGGCCCGCGCCATGTATGGCACGCCAAGCCTGGTGGTGCTGGATGAACCGAACTCCAACCTCGACACTGTCGGCGAAGCCGCGTTGGCCAGCGCCATTGCCGCGCTCAAGGCCCAGGGCACCACCGTGGTGCTGGTGACGCACCGTTCCTCGGTGCTGGCCCAGGCCGACAAGCTTCTGGTGCTCAACGACGGCCGTCTGCAAGCCTTCGGCCCAAGCCAGGATGTGCTCAAGGCACTGTCCGGCCAGCAAGAGCAACAGCGTGAAAAACCTGCACAAGCACCGGGCGGGCTCAGCATGAGCCGGCAGTATCAGCCCACGACAAGGAATTCGGGTGTATGAGCAGCGCCAGCATGAACACTGAAAACGAAGCGAACATGGAACACGCCTACCTCACCGAACGTCCGGAGCGCGATGCGAAGTTCTTCGCGCGCATGGGCTGGATTCTGGCCATCGTCGGCGCCGGCAGTTTTTTCACCTGGGCGGCTTTGGCGCCGCTCGATCAAGGTATCCCGGTGCAGGGCACCGTCGTTGTCTCGGGCAAACGCAAAGCCGTGCAATCGATGAGCAGCGGCGTGGTCAGCCGGATTCTGGTGCGCGAAGGCGAGATCGTGAAACAGGGCCAGCCGCTGTTCCGCCTCGACCAGACGCAAGTCGCCGCCGATGTGCAATCGCTGCAAGCCCAATACCGCATGGCCTGGGCGAGCCTGGCGCGCTGGCAGGCGGAACGTGACAATCTCAAGCAGGTGACCTTTCCGCCAGAGCTGAGCAACGATCCGGATCCGCGCCTGGCCCTCGTGCTCGAAGGCCAGCGCCAACTGTTCAGCAGCCGTCGCGAAGCGTTCTACCGTGAACAAGCAGCCTTGCGCGCCAGCATCGAGGGCGCCACCGCGCAACTGGCGGGCATGCGCCGTGCGCGCACCGACCTGAATGCGCAGGCCGACTCCCTGCAACAACAACTGAGCAACCTGCAACCGCTGGCCGACAACGGCTACATCCCGCGCAATCGCTTGATGGAATATCAGCGTCAACTGTCGCAAGTGCAGCAACAACTGGCCGAGAACACCGGCGAAAGCGGCCGCGTGGAGCAGGGCATCCTCGAATCGCGCCTGAAGCTGCAACAGCATGGCGAGGAATACCAGAAGGAAGTGCGTACGCAACTGGCCGATGCCCAGCTGAAAAGCGTGACGCTTTCCGAGCAATTGACCTCCGCCGGTTTCGACCTGCAACACAGCGAGATCATGGCCACTGCCGACGGTGTTGCGGTCAATCTCGGCGTCCACACTGAAGGCGCCGTCGTGCGTCAGGGCGAAACCCTGCTGGAGATCGTGCCGCAAGGCACCACGCTGGAAGTGGAAGGGCACTTGCCGATCAACCTGATCGACAAGGTCGGCACGCACCTGCCCGTGGACATCCTGTTTACCGCGTTCAATCAGAGCAAAACCCCGCGTGTACCGGGCGAAGTCAGCCTGATTTCCGCCGACCAGATGGTCGATGAGAAAACCGGCGTGCCGTATTACGTGTTGCGCAGCAGCGTCAGCGATCAGGCCATGGAGAAGCTCAACGGTCTGGTGATCAAGCCCGGCATGCCCGCAGAAATGTTCGTGCGTACCGGCGAACGTTCACTCCTCAACTATCTGTTCAAACCGCTGCTCGACCGGGCAGGCTCCGCGTTGACCGAGGAATAAGGATGTTCGGCTGTATGAAAAAGCTTTCGATACTCGCGGCGGCAATGATGCTGCTCGCGAGTCATTCAGCAGTGGCGGCCCTTGGGCCGTTCGAGATTTACGAACAGGCGCTGCGCAATGACCCGGTGTTCCTCGGAGCGATCAAGGAGCGCGATGCCGGTCTGGAGAATCGCGCCATTGGCCGCGCCGGGTTGTTGCCAAAGCTTGGTTACACCTACAACAAGGGCCGTAACTCGTCAAAAGCGACCTCACTGGACGAACGCGCGCGCAATCGTACCGACGATCGCAACTACAGCAGCTACGGCTCGGCGCTGACCCTGCAACAACCTTTGCTCGACTACGAAGCCTACGCGGCGTATCGCAAGGGCGTGGCGCAATCACTGTTCGCCGACGAGAACTTTCGTGGCAAAAGCCAGGAGTTGCTGGTACGCGTGCTGGACTACTACACCAAGGCTTTGTTTGCTCAGGATCAGATCGACATCGCCCAGGCAAAGAAGAAGGCCTACGAACAGCAGTTCCAGCAGAACGAGCATATGTTCAAACAGGGCGAGGGCACCCGTACCGACATTCTTGAGGCGGAGTCGCGCTATGAATTGGCGACTGCCGAGGAGATCGAAGCGCGTAATGAACAAGACGCCGCGTTGCGCGAACTGGGTGCACTGGTCGGCGTGCCGGCCGTAGACATTACCGATCTGGTGCCGCTGGATCAGAACTTCCAGACGTTTACCTTACAGCCCGCCAACTTCGACACCTGGCACGAGATGGCGATCAGCAATAACCCCAATCTCGCCTCGCAGCGCCAGGCCGTGGAAGTGGCGCGGTATGAAGTGGAACGCAATCGGGCCGGGCATCTGCCGAAAATCAACGCCTATGCCTCGATGCGGCAGAACGAATCGGAAAGCGGCAACACCTACAACCAGCGCTACGAAACCAACACGATTGGCCTCGAAGTCAGCGTGCCACTGTTCGCCGGTGGCGGGGTGTCGGCGTCGACCCGTCAAGCCAGCCGCAGCATGGAGCAGGCCGAGTACGAACTCGACGGCAAGACCCGCGAGACCTTGATTGAACTGCGTCGCCAGTTCAGCGCGTGTCTGTCGGGGGTGAATAAATTGCGCGCTTATCAAAAGGCACTGACGTCTGCCGAAGCGTTGGTGGTATCGACCAAGCAAAGCATTCTTGGCGGTGAACGGACCAATCTCGATGCGTTGAACGCCGAGCAACAACTGTTCACCACCCGGCGCGATCTGGCGCAGGCGCGGTACGACTATTTGATGGCCTGGACCAAATTGCATTACTACGCCGGCACCTTGAGCGAACAGGATCTGGCGCGGGTCGACGAAGCCTTTGGCCACGTCCCCGGTCACCGCGCCAATTGATGGTTTTGCGCAGACCTGTGGCGAGGGG
Source organism: Pseudomonas sp. PB103 (assembly GCF_009764635.1). NCBI lineage: Bacteria > Pseudomonadati > Pseudomonadota > Gammaproteobacteria > Pseudomonadales > Pseudomonadaceae > Pseudomonas > Pseudomonas sp. PB103. The sequence continues at coordinate 7,152 of NZ_RWIL01000007.1, forward strand.
ATTTATCCCCGATCGGCTTTGCAGCAGTCGCACATTCATGCGGCGCGGTTATTTCCGGGAGACCGCCGGGGGGCGCTTCGCACCCCATCGGGGATAAATCCCCTCGCCACGGGGGACAGTGTTTCCTTGGTGAAGCAACGCTAAACACATAAAAACAATGAGTGGTGAACATGGACGTACGCATCAAGCCGATTTCGGTCGGCACCCTCAGCGAGCAGGTTCTGGCGCAGGGCACGAAACCTTTGGCCCCCGCGCCAATTGATGGTTTTGCGCAGACCTGTGGCGAGGGGATTTATCCCCGTTCGGCTGCGCAGCAGTCGCACATTCATGCGGCGCGGTTATTTCCGGGAGACCGCCGGGGGGCGCTTCGCACCCCATCGGGGATAAATCCCCTCGCCACAGGGGACAGTGTTCTCTTGGTGAAGCAACGCTAAACACATAAAAACAATGAGTGGTGAACATGGACGTACGCATCAAGCCGATTTCGGTCGGCACCCTGCTGCTTGTGATTTCTACAGCCCAGGCCCAGGCGCAATACCTTGAAAGCGGCAAACCCGGCGATTCCGCCAGTTGGCGCAGCGCCGAGTTCCTGCGTGACTGGGGTCTGAGCCGGATGCAGGCCGATCAGGCCTATGCCGCCGGCATAACCGGCAAAGGCGTGAAAATCGGCGCTCTCGACTCCGGTTTCGATGCCGCCCATCCCGAGTTCGCCACCGACCGCTATCACCCGGTGCTAACCAACGGCAGTTACGTCGACGGCTCGTTGTTCAATGTCGATGGCACGCTCAACCCCAACAACGACTCCCACGGCACTCACGTCGTTGGCACCATGGGCGCGTCGCGCGACGGCAGCGGTATGCACGGCGTGGCCTACAACGCGCAGATCTACGTCGGCAACACCAATAAAAATGACAGCTTTCTGTTCGGCCCCAATCCCGATCCGCGCTACTTCAAAGCCGCGTACAACGCCCTGGCGGATGCCGGCGTGCGCGCAATCAACAACAGTTGGGGCAGTCAGCCGCCGGATGTCAGTTATCGAACCCTGGCCGATCTGCATGCCGCCTATGCGCAGCACTGGAATCGGGGGACCTGGCTCGACGCGGCGGCCGAGGTGTCCTCGCAACGCGGCGTGATCAATGTGTTCAGCGCCGGCAACAGCGGCTACCCGAATGCCAGCGTGCGTTCGGCGCTGCCGTACTTTCAGCCGGAGCTTGAAGGCCACTGGCTGGCCGTGTCGGGGCTCGATCAAAGCAATCAGCAGAAGTACAACCAATGTGGCATCGCCAAGTATTGGTGCATCACCACGCCCGGCGCGAAAATCGACAGCACTATTCCCGGTGGCGGTTACGCGATCAAGTCCGGCACCTCGATGTCGGCGCCCCACGCGACCGGCGCATTGGCGCTGGTGATGGAGCGCTACCCGTACATGAACAATCAGCAGGCGCTGGAAACCCTGCTGACCACCGCCACACAACTTGATGGCTCGGTGACCGAGGCGCCGACCGAGCGGGTCGGCTGGGGCGTGGCCAACCTGAGCCGGGCGATGCGCGGGCCGGGGCAATTGCTCGGTGCGTTCGACGCCAATCTGGGCGCCGGGCAAAGCGACGTCTGGAGCAATGACATCTCCGACAAGGCGCTGATCCAGCGCCAACGTGAAGACCTTGCCGAACACAGTGCCTGGCAGCAAACCCTGCAAGACAAAGGCTGGCAGAACGGTGTGGCGGCCGGCGCCAGTCAGCAGGATCAAACCGATTACGCGGTCGGCATGGCCCGCGAGGCTGCAGCGGCGGGGCGGCTGTATCAGGGCAGCCTGATCAAATCGGGAGCAGGGCACCTGGTCCTCAGCGGCGACAACACTTATCGCGGCCCGACCACCATCAATGGCGGCCTGCTCACGGTGAACGGTTCGCTGGCCTCGGCAGTTACCGTCAATGACAGCGGCACCCTGCGCGGTTCCGGACGCATCGGCGCGTTGACCGCCAACAGCGGCGGTCGCGTGGCGCCAGGCAACTCCATCGGCACGTTGGCGGTGGCCGGTGACGTGACGTTTGCCCCAGGCTCGATCTACGCCGTGGAGCTGTCGCCCACCCGCAGCGACCGCATCGTCGCTGGCGGCGCCGCCTCGATCAGCGGCGCAACCGTGAGCCTGTCGCTGGAAAACAGCCCGACATTGCTCAGCACCGTTGAAGTGCAGAGCCTGCTCGGTCATCAGTACGACATCCTGCAGGCGGCGGGTGGTGTTCAGGGCCAGTTTGGTGCGGTGCTGCCGAGTTACCTGTTCATCGGTGGCAGCCTCGATTATGCCGCCAACGGCATTCAACTCAACATCGAACGCAACGCAACGTCCTTCGCCAGCGTCGGCCAGACGCCGAATCAACGTTCGGTCGCGGCGGCTGTCGAGGGCTTGGGTGCTGGTAACTCGGTGTATGAAAGCCTGCTGCTGTCGCCTTCGGCGGCGTCCGCGCAACAAGCCTTCCAGCAACTCAGCGGGGAAATTTACCCGGCGCTGGGCTCGGTACTGATCAACGACAGCCGCCAGTTGCGCGATGCCGTGGGCGAGCGCTTGCACGATGCCAGTGCGGCGCAAAGCAACGGCTGGGTCAAGGCACTCGGCGCCTGGGGCAGCACCGATTCGGGCCACGACACAGCGGGTTACAGCACCTCGATTGGCGGTCTGTTGGCCGGTGTCGACGGGGCGCTGGATGAGCAGACGCGCATCGGTCTGGTCACCGGCTACAGCGACAGTTCGTTGAGCATGGGTTCGGGCACACACTCCTCGGCCAAGGTCGACAGCTATCACCTCGGCGCCTACGCCGGCCACGACATCGGCGCCTGGCGCTTGAGCACCGGTGCGGCGTACAGCTGGCATCGCGCCGACGTCAAACGCGATCTGCAATACGGCGAGGTCAGTGCCAAACAGAAAGCCAAAGTGGACGCGGCCACCACGCAAGTCTTTGCCGAGGCGGCGTATCGGCTGCACTTGCAACCGCTGGCACTGGAACCGTTCGCCAACCTGGCATACGTGCATCTCGACACGGAAGGTTTCACCGAGAAGGGCGACGCTGCCGCGCTGAAAAGCTCCGGCGACCAGCGCGATGCGGTGCTGAGCACCCTCGGTGTGCGGGCGATCAAGACGTTCAATCTGTCGGCGGCGCAGTCGCTGGATGTCAGCGGCCATCTCGGCTGGCAGCACAGCCTGAGCGATATCGACGCTGACCAGCACCTACGTTTTGCCAGCGCTGGCACGCCTTATTCGGTGGAGAGCTCGGCAATGGTGCGCGACGCCGCGCTGGTTGGCGTGCAGGCGAGCCTGGCGCTGAGCCGCGATGTCCGGGTGACCCTTGATTACAACGGACAACTGGCCAATCGCGAGAAGTTGCATGGCGTTGGCTTGAGCCTGAACTGGCAGTTCTGACCCGATTTATAGCTGACCTGCTCCTTGTGGTGAGGGGATTTATCCCCGATGGGGTGCGAAGCAGCCCCCGGCATCTTCCAGACGCGCCGAGTGGTCTGGATTTGCGACTGCTGCGCAGCCGATCGGGGATAAATCCCCTCGCCACAGGAGCCGCGATGTCCGGGTGAACCTTGATTACAACGGACAACTGGCCAATCGCGAGAAGCTGCATGGCGTTGGCTTGAGCCTGAACTGGCAGTTCTGACCCGATTTATCGCTGACCTGCTCCTTGTGGTGAGGGGATTTATCCCCGATGGGGTGCGAAGCAGCCCCCGGCATCTTCCAGACACGCCGAGTGGTCTGGATTTGCGACTGCTGCGCAGCCGATCGGGGATAAATCCCCTCGCCACGGGTCAGTGCGTTGACCGCACGAGATACACGGATTTTTCGCAACATCACTAAGGAAGGTCGCTGGATGAATAACAACAATACCCCCGCGCAAACGGGTGGCCGTTTTGCCATGAAAAGCCTCACGCTCGCCGTGCTGTGTGCAATCGGCACAGCCCATGCCGCGCCGTACGTGGAAAACGCTCGCAATGGCGATCCGGCCAGTTGGCACAGCAAGGAATTCCAGGCCGACTGGGGCCTGGGCGCCATCGGTGCCGATTACGCCTACGCCGCTGGCTACACCGGCAAAGGCGTGAAGCTCGGCATCTTCGACCAGCCGGTCTACGCCGCACACCCGGAGTTCTCCGGCAGCAACAAGGTCATCACCCTGGTCACCAGCGGCATCCGCGAATACACCGATCCGTACATTCCGGTGAAAGCCGGGGACGCGTTTCGCTATGACGGTTCGCCCTCGGTCGGCTCCGACGGCAAACTCGGCGCCCACGGCACCCACGTCGGCGGTATCGCCGCAGGCAGCCGTGACGGCGGGCCGATGCACGGCGTCGCGTTCGGTGCACAGATCATCAGCGCCGACAACGGTGACCCGGGCCCGGAAGACGGCATCGTCCGCGGCAACGACGGTGCGGTGTACAAGGCCGGTTGGGATGCCCTGATCGCCAGCGGCGCACGGATCATCAACAACAGCTGGGGCATCGGCATCACTGACCGCTTCGACCTCGGTGGCAAGGACCCGGCGTACCCGCATTTCACCGTCAACGACGCGCAATTGCAGTTCAACGAAATCCGCACCTTGCTCGGCACCAAACCCGGTGGAGCCTATGACGGCGCCATCGCCGCCGCACGCAGCGGCATCGTGACGATCTTCGCCGCCGGCAACGATTACAACCTCAACAACCCTGACGCGATCGCCGGCCTCGGCTATTTCGTCCCGGACATCGCGCCGAACTGGATCACCGTCGCCGCATTGCAGCAGAACCCGGACCTGGCCAGCGCCACCCCGTACATCATGAGTACGTTCTCATCGCGCTGCGGTTACACCGCGAGTTTCTGCGTGTCGGCGCCGGGCACGAAAATCTTCAGCTCGATCATCGAAGGCACCAACGCCGACAACCTGACCACCAGCTACAAAAACTACAACGGCACCTCGATGGCCGCGCCGCACGTGGCCGGTTCCATGGCCGTGCTGATGGAGCGCTTCCCGTACATGAGCGGTGATCAGGTCGCGACGGTCTTGCGTACCACCGCCACCGACCTCGGCGCGCCGGGCATCGACGCGTTGTACGGCTGGGGCATGATCAACCTGCGCAAGGGGATTGATGGCCCGGCGATGTTCGTCACCGAACAGGACATCCCTGAAGAGTTCCGGATTCAGGGCGCTTACGGTTCCGGTCAGTTCGTTGCGGACTTGCCGGGCATCGGCGCGATCATTGATCAAGGCAAACCCACCGAGCGCGTGTGCAACGACATCACCTGCGGCCTCGACACCTGGCGCAACGACATTTCCGGTCACGGCGGCCTGACCAAGCAAGGCATCGGCACCCTGGTGATGACCGGTAACAACAGCTACAGCGGCCCGACCCTGGTCAATCAGGGACGTCTGGCCATCAACGGTTCGCTGGCATCGGCGGTCACTGTCAATGACAGCGGCATCCTTGGCGGTAACGGCCGCATCGGCGCACTGTCGGTGAAAAACGGCGGTACCGTGGCACCGGGCAATTCCATCGGCACCCTGAACGTTGCCGGTGACGTGACTTTCGAGCCGGGTTCGACCTACGCGGTCGAGGTCTCGCCGACGTCCAGCGACAAGATTGTCGCCGGTGGCAAGGCTGTGATCGACGACGCCACAGTCAGCCTGTCGCTGGAAAACAGCCCGACGCTGTTGACCACCACTGAAGTGAAAAGCCTGCTCGGTACGCAATTCAACATCTTGCAGGCAGCGGGTGGCATCGAGGGGCAATTCGGCCAGGTGCTGCCGAACTATGCGTTTCTCGGCGGCACGCTGGCGTACTCGGCCAGCGGCGTGCAACTGGATGTCGGGCGCAACGGTGCTTCATTTGCCAGCGTCGGCCTGACGCCGAACCAGCGTGCGGTGGGTGCGGCGGCCGAACGCTTGGGCGCTGGCAATGCGTTGTTCGAAACCTTGCTGCTGTCGCCAAACGCGGCTTCGGCGCAACAAGCCTTCCAGCAGTTGTCCGGCGAGATTCACCCGGCCATCGGCACGCTGCTGATCAACGACAGCCGTTACCTGCGTGATGCCGTGGGCGAGCGTCTGCGCGAGCGTGATCTGTTCAACGCCGATGCACCGAGCGATGACCGCAGCAACGCCTGGGTCAAGGTGCTGGGTTCTTGGGGCACCAGCGACGGTGGCAATAAATACGCGGACTCCACCAGTTCCATCGGTGGTCTGCTGGCCGGTGTCGATGGCTTGATTGCTGAAGATACTCGGCTGGGTTTCGTTACCGGTTATAGCGACAGCTCGTTGAGCATGGGCAGCGGCACGCATTCGTCGGCGTCGGTCGACAGCTACCACTTGGGTGCGTACCTGGGGCATCAGATGGATGCGCTGCGCCTGACCGTTGGCGGCGCTTACAGCTGGCACCGCATCGATGCAAAACGCGACCTGCAATTCGGTGACGTCAGCGGCAAGCAGAAAACCAAACGCGACGCGACCACGGCGCAATTGTTCACGGAAGCGGCTTATGATCTCGGCCTGCAACCGATGAACCTGGAACCGTTCGCCAATCTGTCTTACGTTCACCTCAACACCGACAGCTTTACCGAGAAGGGTGATGCTGCCGCGCTCAAAGGCAGTGAAGACAACCGCGATGTGCTGCTGTCGACCTTGGGCGTGCGCGCCAAACGCAGCTTCGCCCTGTCGGACAAGCATCAGCTGGAACTGGGCGCGAGCCTGGGCTGGCAGCACAACCTGAGCAGTGTTGACGCTGAAAACCATCTGGCCTTTGCCAATGGCAACAGCGCGTTCACCGTTCAGAGCGTGTCGATGGATCGCGATGCGGCGGTGGTCGGCGTGCGTGCGGGTCTGGCGCTCAATCGCGATGTGCGGGTGAACCTGGATTACAACGGACTGATCGGTTCGAACGAGAAGGACCACGGTGTGGGCCTGACCCTGGATTGGCAGTTCTAAAGAGCACTAAGGCATACCGGCAGTTCTGCAACGGACTGCCGGTTTTTTGAAGGAAGAGAGAGCACAACATGGGATTGTTCGATTACAAGAATGCCGATGGCAAAGCGTTGTACAGCGACGCCATCGCACTGACGCTGTATGCCTACACGCCCACCGGCCAGCCATTGCCGGCAACCGCCTGGGCACCGGTCGCTGCGACCGCGCTGGGTTATCAAGGCAAGGTCGGGCCGCAAGGCACGTTCTTCGGCGAGAAGGACGGTTTCACCAGCGCCGAAGCCGAAGTGCTCGGCAAATATGACGCTGCCGGCAAGTTGATCGGCATCGGCATCGCGTTTCGTGGCACCGGCGGCCTGGGCTACAGCGACACCTTCGGTGACCTGAAAAACAATCTGCTGGCGGCCATCGGCCCATCGGATTACGCGAGCAATTACGCGAAAAACGCCTTCGACAACCTGCTCAAGGCGGTCGCCGCATTTGCGACAGCCAACGGCATTGCCGGCAAAGACGTGCTGATCAGCGGCCACAGCCTCGGCGGGCTCGGGGTCAACAGCGTCGCCGAACTGAGCGCGGGCAACTGGGGCGGGTTCTTCAAGGACGCCAACTACGTTGCGTTCGCCTCGCCGACCCAGAGCAGCACCGGCAACAACGTGTTGAACATCGGTTACGAGAACGATCCGGTGTTCCGCGTGCTCGATGGCACCACCTTCAGCACCGCCTCGATGGGCAAGCACGACAAGCCCCACGAATCGACCACCGATAACATCGTCAACTTCAACGAAAACTACGCCTCCACCGCGCAGAACCTCGTGCCGTTCAGCATCATCAATCCCATGAGCTGGTCGGCCCATAGTTCGCTGGGTTATGCCGATGGCCTGAACCGGGTGATCGATTCGAAGTTCTACAACCTCACCAGCAAGGACTCGACGATCATCGTTTCCAACCTGGAAGAGGCCTCGCGCGGTAAAACCTGGGTCGAGGACCTCGGTCGCAGCGGCGAGCCGCACACCGGCAGCACCTTCATCATCGGTACCGACAGCAACGACTGGCTCAAGGGCGGGGCGGGCAACGACTTCCTGGAAGGACGCGGCGGCGATGACCGTTTCCGGGATGACGGCGGCTTCAACATTCTGCTGGGCGGCCAAGGGCACAACACCTTTGAACTGCAGAAGCCGTTGCAGAACTTCAGCTTTGCCAACGACGGCGACGGCACCCTGTATGTGCGCGACGCCTACGGCGGCATCAGCATGACCCGCGACATCGGCGCGCTGGTGAGCAAGGAAGCGGGCTCGTGGTGGGGCAGCAAGGAAATCACCTGGAACGTCACCGCCAAAGGCCTGACCAACGGCAACGAACTGACCCAGTACAACCACTCGCTCAACGGCGACGCCTACGGCAATGCCCTGCACGCGACCGCCGACGGTGACTGGCTGTTCGGCCTGGGCGGCGACGACAAGCTGATCAGCGACAAGGGCCATGTGACCTTCGTCGGCGGCGCTGGCAACGACGTGATGACAGCGGTAGGTGGCAACAACACGTTCCTGTTCAGCGGTGCGTTCGGTTTCGATGCCATCAACGGCTATCAGGGCAGCGACAAACTGGTGTTCATGGGCGTTGAAGGCGTGGGGCAGGGCTACGACTACAAGCAGCACGCGTCGCAGTCGGGCAACGATACCGTGCTGAAGATTGGCGACTATGCCGTGACGCTGATCGGGGTTGGCGTGGCTAACCTGTCGGATTCGGCATTCGTCTTCGCCTGACGACGACATCCCCCCTGTAGGAGCTGCCGAAGGCTGCGATCTGTTGATCTTGTTATTCAAAAAAATCAAAAGATCGCAGCCTCGTTTCACTCGTCAGCGCCTACAAGGGGGGTTTGTATGGGGTGATTAAATGCTCCGGGGCGTTCCCGTGGGGCGCCCTGGCTGTGAGCTATCTCTGCACAATTCCAACAAAGAGAGAGGCAATAGCAATGGGTGTGTATGACTACAAGAACTTCGGCACAGCCGATTCCAAGGCACTGTTCAGCGATGCCATGGCGATCACGCTGTATTCCTATCACAACCTCGACAACGGTTTTTCCGCTGGCTATCAGCACAACGGTTTCGGTATCGGCCTGCCCGCCACCCTGGTCACCGCGCTGATTGGCGGCACCGATTCGCAAGGCGTGATCCCCGGCATTCCATGGAATCCCGACTCGGAAAAACTCGCCCTCGATGCGGTAAAAGCGGCTGGCTGGACGCCGATCACCGCCTCGCAACTGGGCTACGCCGGCAAGACCGATGCCCGCGGAACCTTCTTCGGCGAGAAGGCCGGCTACACCAGCGCTCAGGTTGAAATCCTCGGCAAATACGACGCCCAAGGCCATCTCACGGAATTAGGCATCGCCTTCCGTGGCACCAGCGGCCCGCGGGAAATCCTCATCGGCGACTCGATTGGCGACGTGATCAACGATCTGCTCGCCGCGTTTGGTCCCAAGGATTACGCGAAGAATTACGTCGGTGAAGCATTCGGCAACCTGCTCAATGACGTCATGGCGTTTGCCAAGGCCAACGGCCTGACCGGCAAAGACGTGCTGATCAGCGGCCACAGCCTAGGCGGATTGGCGGTCAACAGCATGGCGGATTTGAGTGGCGGCAAGTGGGGCGGCTTCTTCGCTGACTCCAACTACATCGCCTACGCCTCGCCCACACAAAGCAGCACCGACAAAGTCCTCAATGTCGGCTACGAAAATGACCCGGTGTTTCGTGCGCTTGACGGCTCGACCTTCACCGGCGCCTCGGTCGGCGTGCACGACGCACCGCACGCCTCGACCACCGACAGCATCGTCAGCTTCAACGACCACTACGCCTCAACCGCGTGGAACCTGCTGCCGTACTCGATCCTGAATATTCCGACGTGGATTTCGCACCTGCCGACCGCTTATGGCGACGGCATGAACCGGGTCATCGACTCGAAGTTCTACGACCTGACCAGCCGCGACTCGACGATCATTGTCGCCAACCTGTCCGACCCGGCGCGCGCCAACACCTGGGTGCAGGATCTCAACCGCAACGCCGACCCGCACAAGGGCAGCACGTTCATCATCGGCAGCGATGGCAACGACCTGATCCAGGGCGGCAGCGGCAATGACTATCTCGAAGGCCGCGCCGGTAACGACAGCTTCCGCGACGGCGGCGGTTACAACGTCATTCTGGGTGGGCAGGGCAGCAATACCCTCGATTTGCAGAAGTCGGTCAACACGTTTGACTTTGCCAATGACGGCGCCGGCAATCTGTACATTCGCGATGCCAATGGCGGGATCAGCATCACCCGTGACATCGGCAGCATCGTTACCAAGGAGCCGGGGTTCCTCTGGGGTCTGTTCAAGGATGACGTCACCCACAGCGTGACCGCGAGCGGTTTGAAAGTCGGCAACAACGTCACCGCTTACGAGTCCAGCGTCAAAGGCAGCAGCGGCGCCGACACGCTCAAGGCGCACGCTGGCGGCGACTGGTTGTTTGGCCTCGACGGCAACGATCATCTGATTGGCGGCAGCGGCAATGACGTGTTTGTCGGCGGCGCCGGCAATGACCTGATGGAATCGGGGGGCGGGGCGGACACGTTCCTGTTCAACGGTGCGTTCGGGCAGGATCGAGTGCTCGGGTTCACGTCCAACGACAAACTGGTGTTCCTCGGCGTGCAGGGTGTGTTGCCGACCGACGACTTCCGCGCCCATGCCTCGACGGTAGGGCAGGACACGGTGCTGACGTTCGGCAATGATTCAGTGACGCTGGTCGGGGTTTCGCTCAACAGCCTGAGCGCCGACGGCATCGTCATCGCCTGATACAAAGGTACGCATACAAAACCCTGTGGCGAGGGAACTTGCTCCCGTTTGAGTGCGCAGCGCTCACAAAATCTTAGAGCCGCTGCGTGCCTCAGCGGGAGCAAGCTCCCTTGCCACAATCAGTATCTAAAGTGACTTGGCAGCCACTGACTGACTCAAACCCCTGCAAAAACAGGAAATGCGGCCTAAAGCGAGCGCGTGCACACACGTTCTACAGCTAGCCGCCATTGAGTACAGGAGATTCACACGTGAAAGGTTTCAAGGGGTATGTCGGTCCGCTGGGGCTGGCACTGTTGTCAGCCAATGCCTGGGCCGACCTGCCTCAAAGCTCGATTCTGAGCCGTTACGGCATCACCACCGAACAATTGCCGGCGCCGACGAAAACCGAAGTGGTTGAACCGGTTGAAGAGAAAAGCCGCTTTCAGATCCAGCCCGAACAGCCCTTCGTGACCCTGCGTCTGGGCGATGGCAAGCAGCCGCAAACCACCGGCAACCTGAGCATCGACCGCATGGCCCAACAGGATTTTGAACGTTGCCAACGTCTACAGGGTGAAGTAGCTCGTCGTGGCGGCACCTACATGCGCTGCGACAACAGCCTGCCAGGCATGCCCGCCTTCGAATAACCTGCAGGAGCTGCCGCAGGCTGCGATCTTTTGATCTTGATTTTTAAAAACAAGATCAACAGATCGCAGCCTGCGGCAGCTCCTACAGAAGCGGTGTCAGTCTTCTTTGCGCACGGTGGCGACTTCGTCGGCGCGGACTTTCACTTTGGCGCCGGAAATATCTTCGAACTCATAGAAGCCGTCCTTGGTTTTGGTCTTCGGCATGTCCTTGGTCAAATACTGGGTGCCGTTCTGCAGGGTCACCACGGTTTGCGTCGAGCAACCGCCCAACACCAGCAGGGCCGCTACCGCCAAGGGAATGCCCAGCGTCTTGATTTTCATACCCACCTCTGACTCCTCATGTTGTGATACCGAGCATTGTCGGTGTTCTAACGCGGTTGGTGCCGTCCCATCGGGAAAAGTTCGATACGCCGGTTAAAAAATGCCATTGATCCTTTTCCGTTTGCACCGGGCAGGGCAGAACTGTTATCTGTACGCATAACCAGTACTCGCTCGCCATGGCCCTGAATTCCCGTGACTGCCAACCCGCTCGACGATCCGTTCTATTACCTCAACAACTTCCGCCAAGTGCTTGATTGGCTTGAGCTTCGCTATGGCGATGTGATGAGCGAAACCGAGCACGGCTTTATCCGCGACTTCAATGCCTTGCCCCGCGCCTCGCAGGGGTTGCTGGTGCGCATGGTCATGCGCAAGGGTGTGCATTTTCGCGCGAGCAAACTCGACTACCGCGAAATCGGCGACATCGTCGACGCCGCGCAACCCTTGCTGGTTCAGGGCTGGATTGACGAGCACGCACCGCTGGCGATGGCCGAACTGTTCGACGTGTTGCTCAAGGCCGAGATTCTGCACGCGTTCGGCGCGGCCATCGACACACCGAAAGGGCGCAAGGACGCCTGGCTGCCGTTGCTCGCCGAGCAGTTCAGCGAAGCGCGCAGCCTGCGCGACTGGGCGCCAATGCTTGAAGATCGCCTGTTCAGCCTGACCATCATGGACCTGTGCGACCGCTTGCGCCTGATGTTCTTCGGCAACCTCTATCAGGACTGGTCGGAGTTCGTCCTCGCTGACCTGGGGATCTTCACTTACGAAAAAGTCGAGTTCTGCGCCGATTCCCGAGGCCTGCGCAGCCGTGAAGACGTCGACGCCTGCCTGTTCCTGCACAACTGCCAAGTGCGCTTCGAGGCCGGTGAACCGGTGGAAACCATCGTCGAACAGGTCAGCGCCTTGCACTTCGACAACCCATGGCTGCAACGCCGGCAAGGTAAGGTGCTGTTCCAGATTGGCCAATACTGCGAACGCCTCGGCGAATTTGCCCTGGCCCTGAACATTTACCGCGATTGCGCCTATCCGGGCGCCCGGCTACGGATGATCCGGGTGCTGGAGCGTTGCGGCGAATACAGTCTGGCGCTGGAACTTGGCACGCTCGCCGGGCAGGCACCTGAAAGCGCTGCCGAACAGCAGGGCCTGCATCGCATAGTGCCGCGCTTGCGCCGCAAGCTCGGTGGCCCGCCGCTTAAACGTGCGCGGGCAAAACCGGTCGAGCGTCTGGATCTGCATTTGCCGCGTATCGATCCAGCACTGTCGGTGGAGTACTACGTGCAGGCCCATCTGCACGACGACGATGGTCCGGTGCATTACGTCGAAAACAGCCTGATCAACTCTTTGTTCGGATTGTTGTGCTGGCCGGCGATTTTTGCGCCGTTGCCGGGGGCGTTTTTTCACCCGTTCCAGCGCGGCCCGGTCGATCTGCTCAATGAAGACTTCCAGCAGCGTCGCGCCGAACTGTTCAAGGCCTGCCTCGGCGAACTTGACGACGGTCGCTATGCCGAGACCATTCGCCAACGTTTTGTTGCCAAGTGGGGCGTGCAATCGCCGTTCGTGTTCTGGGGCGCACTGAATGAAACGCTGCTGGAGCAAGCGTTGGCCTGCCTGCCCGCCGAGCACCTCAAGCACTGGTTCAATCGGCTGTTGCTCGACATCAAGGCCAACCGCGCGGGCATGCCCGACCTGATCCAGTTCTGGCCACAACACAAAACCTACCGAATGATCGAGGTCAAAGGCCCCGGCGATCGCCTGCAAGACAACCAATTGCGCTGGCTGGAGTTCTGCCATGAACACCAGATGCCGGTCGCCGTGTGTTACGTGCAATGGGCGGAGCAGAGCGCTTGAGCTACAACATTGCCGTGCGGGCGCTGTGTGAGTTCACCGCCAAGACCGGCGACCTCGACCTGCGTTTCACGCCATCACCCACGGCGCTGGAAGGCATTGCCGGCCATCGCACGGTCGCCTCGCGGCGCAGCGACAGCTATCAAAGCGAAGTGGCGCTTGAAGGCACGTTCCGTCAGTTGCAAGTCAAGGGCAGGGCGGACGGCTACGACCTGGCGCAGAACTGCCTGGAGGAAGTCAAAACCTATCGCGGCGACCTGAGCAAACAACCGGCCAATCACCGCCAACTGCACTGGGCGCAAGCGAAAATCTACGGCTGGCTGATGTGCCGCAAGCTTGAACTTGAGCAGATCAATCTGGCGCTGGTGTATTTCGACATCGTCAGCGAGAAGGAAACCTGCCTGGTCGAAGCGTTCAGCGCCGAGGATCTGCAAGGTTTCTTCGAGCAGCAATGCACGCTGTTCCTCCATTGGGCCGAACAGGAAATGGCCCACCGCGAGGCGCGGAATCTGGCTGCGCAGCAATTGCGATTTCCCCACGTCGACTTTCGTCCCGGCCAACGGCACCTGGCGGAATCGGTGTTCAAGGCGATCAGCACCGGTCGCTGCCTGATGGCGCAGGCACCCACCGGCATTGGCAAAACCCTGGGCACGCTGTTTCCGATGCTCAAGGCCCTGGCGCCGCAGCAACTGGACAAAGTGTTCTTCCTGACCGCCAAGACACCGGGGCGCAAACTGGCGCTGGACGCCAGTCAGGTGCTGTTCGATCAGTCGGCAAGCTTGCCCTTGCGGGTCTTGGAGATGGTCGCCCGGGACAAGGCCTGCGAGCACCCGGACAAAGCCTGTCATGGCGAATCCTGCCCGTTGGCCCAAGGGTTTTACGAACGTTTGCCTGCCGCCCGCGAGGCGGCCAGTCGCCTGCAACTGCTTGATCAAGCGGCCATGCGCGAGGTCGCCGCGCAACATTCCGTATGTCCGTACTACCTGAGCCAGGAAATGGCCCGTTGGGCTGACGTGGTGATCGCCGACTACAACTACTACTTCGATTTCAGCGCGATGCTGTTTGGTCTGGCCCAGCTCAACCAGTGGAAAGTCGCAGTGCTGGCGGATGAAGCGCACAACCTGGTCGAGCGTGGTCGGCAGATGTACAGCGCCACTCTTGATCAGTTCGTGCTGGGCAGCGTACGCAAAACCGCACCCGAAGCCCTGAAAAATTCCCTGCAACGGCTCAATCGCGAGTGGAACGCGTTGCATGCGCCGCAATTGGCGGCGTATCAAGCGTATGACAAGGCACCGGAAAAGCTCCTGCAAGCCATCTCACTGTGTTGCGCGGCAATCGGCGATTACCTCAACGATCACCCGCAAGGTCTCGACAGCGGATTGCAGAACTTCTATTTCGATTTGCTGCAGTTTGGCCGCGTCGCCGAATTGTTCGACGAGCACTATCTGTTCGACATCAGCAAGCGCGACCTCGACCGCAAGCGTCCGCTGTCGCAGTTGTGCCTGCGCAACGTGGTCCCGGCCGCGTTCATTGGCCCACGCCTTAAAGCGGCGCGCAGCAGCGTGCTGTTTTCGGCGACGCTGAGCCCGCAGCACTACTACGCCGATCTGCTGGGCACGCCGGCCGACACCGTGTGGATCGACGTTGAATCGCCGTTCAGCGCCGAGCAGTTGCAGGTGCAGATCGTCAGTCGCATCTCGACGCGCTTCAATCATCGCCAGGCGTCGCTCGAACCCATTGTCGAACTCATCGCCCGACAGTTCAGCGAGCGTCCGGGCAACTATCTAGCGTTCTTCAGCAGCTTCGATTACCTGCAACAAGTGGCGCAACTGCTGGCCGAGCGTCATCCGCACATCACCCTTTGGCAGCAATCACGGGGCATGGCCGAAGGGTTGCGGCAGGCTTTTCTCGATCAATTCACCGCTGACAGTCAGGGCGTGGGTTTTGCCGTGCTCGGCGGCGCATTTGGCGAGGGCATCGATCTGCCGGGCTCGCGCCTGATCGGTGCCTTCATCGCGACCTTGGGCCTGGCGCAACTCAACCCAGTCAACGAACAGTTGAAACGGCGCATGGCGGCGATTTTCGGCGCCGGTTATGACTACACCTACCTGTATCCGGGCATGCAGAAAGTCGTGCAGGCGGCGGGGCGGGTCATCCGAACCCGCGAGGATCGCGGCGTGGTGATGCTGATCGACGACCGCTTTGCCGAGAGCCGGATCAAACAGTTGTTGCCCAAGTGGTGGTCGCTGGAACACGCGGGTTCGGGTTTTGAGCAGGCTTTGCCCGAAGGCAGTCTTTCAGCGTCCGGCCAGTCGATACGTTCAACGTAGAGCTTTCCAATTCAACGGTTTGACGCATACTCCTGTCAGTACCCAATGTGCCGTGAGTCGTACCTGATGAAGACAACCAACAAGAGCGCCGCCATCGAAGAGATGCGCTTCAGGCTGCTGATCGATGCCGTGGTCGATTACGCGATCTACATGATCGACCCGGACGGCATCATCACCAGCTGGAACTCCGGCGCCAAACGTTTCAAAGGGTATGAAGAGGCAGAAATTCTCGGCGAGCACTTTTCACGCTTCTATACCGCTGCTGATCGCGCTGCGGGTTTGCCGCAGAAAGCGCTCGACACCGCTATTGGCGAAGGGCGTTTCGAGGGCGAAGGCTGGCGGGTGCGCAAGGACGGCACCAACTTCTGGTGCCACGTGGTGATCGACCCGATCATTGACCCCGACGGCACGTTGCTGGGTTTTGCCAAGATCACCCGTGATCTCACCGATCGCAAAATGGCCGAAGAAACCCTCAAGCAAAGCGAACAGCAGTTCCGCCTGCTGGTACAAGGCGTCACCGATTACGCCATTTACATGCTCAGCCCCGAAGGTCGCGTCAGCAACTGGAACCAGGGCGCACAGCGCATCAAGGGCTATTTGCCGGAAGAAATCATCGGCCAGCATTTTTCGATCTTCTACACCCCCGAAGACCGTGAGCTGGGCGAGCCCCAGCGGGCGCTGGAGATCGCCACCCGCGAGGGTCGCTTCGAAAAAAAGAGTTGGCGCGTACGCAAGGACGGCACGCAGTTCCTCGCCCATGTGGTGGTCGATGCCATCCGTGGAGACACCGGCACGCTGCTCGGTTTTGCCAAGATCACCCGCGATGTCACCGAAGCCCACTTGGCGCAGCAGGCACTGGAAAAAACCCGTGAGGCATTGTTCCAGGCGCAGAAGATGCAGGCTATCGGTCAACTCAGCGGCGGCATTGCCCATGACTTCAACAACCTGCTGACGGTAATCCTCGGCAATCTGGAAATCCTGCAGAAGCGCACGGGCGATGATCCGAAAATCACTCGGCTGCTGGAAAACGCCACTCAGGGCGCGCTGCGCGGCGTGTCGCTGACCCAACGCATGCTGGCGTTTGCCCGGCGCCAGGAGCTGAAAACCGAATCGGTGGATATTCCCAAACTGGTGCAAGGCATCACCGGACTGTTGCGCAGTTCAATGGGGCCGGGCATCAGGATCGAAACACACTTTGCCGAAAACCTTGAGCCGGTGCTGGCGGATACTAATCAGCTGGAACTCGCCGTCCTCAACCTGGCCACCAATGCCCGGGATGCCATGCCCAACGGTGGCAGTGTGGTGATCAGTGCTCAGCCGGAAGTGGTGCTGGAGCACGGTCATTCGACGCTGGCGGCGGGTCGTTACGTCTGCCTGAGCCTGGTCGACACCGGCGAAGGCATGGATGCCGACACGCTTTTTTCGGCCAAAGACCCGTTTTTCACCACCAAGGGGTTGGGCAAAGGCACAGGCCTTGGCTTGTCGATGGTGCACGGCTTTATCGAGCAGCTCGGTGGCCGCTTCATTCTCAAAAGCGAAAAGGGTCAAGGCACTGCTGCTGAGCTATGGATTCCGGTGGCCGGTGAGGGCGTGGCGAGCAAGCCTTTATTTCCGCCCACAGAAGCGGTCACCGTGCCACGGCTGAGCGTGCTGGTGGTCGACGACGATTCGTTGGTCTTGACCAGTACCAGCCTGTTGCTTGAAGACCTCGGCCATCGGGTGATCAACGCCACCTCCGGTGCCCAGGCACTGACATTGTTCGACCAGGGCGAAGTGATAGACCTGATGATCACCGACATGGCCATGCCACAGATGAGCGGGGCGCAACTGGCCCATGCGGTGCGGCTGCTCAAACCGGATCTGCCGATCATCCTCGCCACCGGTTATGCCGAACGCTTGGAAGGCTTTGCCGCGCAGCTGCCTCGTTTGCCGAAACCGTTTACCCAAATGAACCTGGTGGAGATCATTGCCCAGTCGATGAAATGACGCAGGGTGCAATCCGGCTGAACTTGTCCGAGAGGG
Organism: Pseudomonas sp. PB103; assembly: GCF_009764635.1. NCBI lineage: Bacteria > Pseudomonadati > Pseudomonadota > Gammaproteobacteria > Pseudomonadales > Pseudomonadaceae > Pseudomonas > Pseudomonas sp. PB103. Next base: position 25,057 of record NZ_RWIL01000007.1, read on the forward strand.
CAGCCTTCTAAAAGGTTTCCCCCCTCATCGGAGCAGGCGTCTCTTGTCTCGCATACTGACTCATCCGACCGCTGAAGAAACCCTCACCGAACATGACGCGAAGATGTTCGGCTCGCCCAAGGAGCGGCTGGATTTTTATCGGCGGGAAATCCAGTACGAAACCAGCATTCTGGCCAACCGCACGGATGCTTATCTGGCGGCGCAGTCCTTTCTGGTGATCGCCTTCGCCTCGTGCATGGCAAACCTCAACCCGGAATGGGGCAAGTTGTTCACCTTGGTAGTACCGCCGTTTCTGGCGTTGCTCGGCTTGCTCAGCTCGCTGAACGCCTGGCCTGGGATTCGTGCGGCGTACGACATCATCGACCACTGGCATTTCAAGCAAAGCCATTTGCTGCACAGTGAGCCGGTGATGGGACTGGCGTATGACGAATCGCCACTGTTCTGCGAGACGGAATCAAGCCACAAGGGTTATCGCAAATCGCTGTTGTTCTCGGTGCGCACGCCGTGGATCTTTGCAACTTTCTGGGTGCTACTGGGCAGTTATGCGGTGTTCATCCAGGTAACCAACCCCGGCGGTTGAGCGGCAGGCAAAGAAAAACCCGGCAGTGTGAGCCGGGTTTTTTCTTTGCCTTGCTTATCCTGCTGCTGCCAACTCTCGGCGCAGTGCCTGTGAGTTTTGCGATGACATAGGGATCGGCGGGAAGTCTTCATTGAGCACGCACAGATGATCGATGGCGTCCTCAAACATAAAATCGGCTTTCTTGCGCAATGCTCGATAGCGCTCGAACTGCTCAAAGTCGAGATTTTCCACTTCAAGCAACTCATTCGCTGCCCGATTAAGTGCATGGGCGTTTTCGAACAATTGACGATTGCGTTCCAGAGCCAATGCTCTGCAAGCCTTGATTTGCGCAGGAGTCGAACATTCTTTCATGACCGTGACCTTAAGTATTCGGGATTCCTTTTCATGGGCCTCAGGCCGCCGAGGAACCAAACCTGACGAGCCCCGCCGGAACGATCCAGAGGGGGTTAAGGTTGTGACCATCGACATTCGCGCAGAGATCCATTTTTTTTCACATATTTCCCCCCCCAAATAATCCCACCGGTAGGAGCTGCCGCAG